>CACEHW010000083.1 GCA_902559415.1 uncultured Fidelibacterota bacterium | reverse complement strand
AAAAAGCAGATTTACTTATTGCTTGCGGTATGAGATTTGATGATAGAGTAACAGGAAATACAAAAACATATTCTTTAAATTCTAAAAAAATCCATATTGAAATCGACCCTTCTGAAATAAATAAAAATGTTCCAGTTGATATAGCACTGGTTGGTGATTTGAAAACTGTGCTCAGAAAATTACTTCCGGTTCTAGATAAACAGAGCAATAGCAAGTGGATTGATAGTATATCTAAATGGCATAAAGAATCTCAATCCAGAGATATTATTAATATGGATACTCAAATGCTTTATGGTGCGCAGGTAATTAGTGATATATGGAAAGAAACAAATGGAGATGCTATTGTTGTTTCTGATGTAGGTCAACATCAAATGTTAGAAGCTCAGTATTATAAGCATGATGAACCAAACACACTCCTAACTTCAGGAGGCTTAGGCACAATGGGATTTAGTCTACCAGCTGCTATAGGCGCAAGCTTTTCAAATCGTGATAAAGATATTTGGGTCATTGTTGGAGATGGTAGTATTCAAATGACAATAACTGAATTAGCTACCGCAGTTCAAGAAAATGCCAATATTAAAATCGCAATTATTAATAATGGTTATTTAGGTATGGTAAGACAATGGCAGCAGCTATTTTATGATTCCAGATATAGTGAAACTCCTATTAGTAGTCCTGATTACGTAAAGCTCTCAGAAGCATATGGCCTCAAAGGGTTTAGAGTTATATCTAGACCAGAAATACCAGGTATAATTAAAGAGGCTCAAAGCATTCAAGGTCCAGTATTGGTTGAATTTGTTGTCGAACAACATGATATGGTTTATCCAATGGTTCCTGCAGGTGCAGATTTAGATGAAATGATAAATCGTCCTGTGCATGAGCAATTCAAAGATTCAGAGATGTAGGAAGTCATATGAAGCAAACATTAATACTATTTATGCAAGATGAGCCAGGTGTTTTAAATAGAATATCTAGTTTGGTTAGAAGAAGAAACTTTAATATTGATAGCATTGTTGCTGGAAGAACAGAATTAAAGGGCATTACAAGAATGACTCTTGTTGTTAATGAGCCGGATAAAGCAAAACGTAAAAATATTTACAACAATTTAAAAAGGTTAGTTGATGTTTATGATGTGGTAGATGCCACCGATGAGGATTGTCACATTCGTGAGCATGCATTAGTAAAAATCTCTATTAATCATGACGGAAAAAAAGATATAGATCAACTAGTAGCTAAAGGTAATTGTAAAATACTTGATGATGATCCTCATGCAATGATTTTAGAATTATCTGGTAATGAAAAGATTGTTGAAGAAAACATTAAGACTTTAAAAAAGTTTAAAGTCTTGGAACTTCTACGTTCGGGAAAGATGGCAATGGTGTCAGGTAATCAAGAAAAAAATAAGCCAGTATTAACCAGATCTGAGCCTTAATAAAATTATAAAGAGAGGAATTTCTTCAAAAATGAAAGAATTAAATATAAATGGGTACAAAGAACTGATCGTAGAAAGATCTGATTATCCAATAGAGCAATGTAAAGAAATTTTAAATAATAAGACTACTGCTATACTTGGCTATGGCCCTCAGGGAAGAGGGCAGGGGTTAAATATGCGAGATCAGGGATTTAATGTTATTATTGGTTTAAGGAAAGGTCCTAGTTGGGAAAAGGCGTTAGAAGATGGTTGGGTTGAAAATGAAAATTTATTTGAAATTAATGAAGCTACTAAAAAGGGTGATATAATTCAGTTTCTTCTTTCTGATGCTGGGCAAATACAAGCTTGGCCTGATGTGAAAAAAAATTTAAGCGAGGGCAATACGCTTTATTTTTCGCATGGTTTTGGTGTGGTATTTCACACTGACACCAATATAATTCCACCTCAGGATATTAATGTAGTTCTTGTAGCACCGAAAGGCAGTGGTTTGACAGTCCGAAATCACTTTTTAGAGGGCAGGGGTATCAACTCTTCCTATGCTATTCATCAAGATTATGATGGTAGTGCTAAACAAATAGCTATTGCTACAGCTTTTGCTATAGGTTCTGGACATCTCTTTGAAACAACGTTTGAGAAAGAAGTTCATAGCGATTTAACTGGCGAGCGCTGTGTATTAATGGGTTTAATACAGGGAGCCTTTCTTGCTCAGTATGAAGTTTTAAGAGAAAAGGGGCATTCGCCCTCAGAAGCGTATAATGAAACCATTGAAGAAGCGTTGGAGAGCTTATATCCATTAGTTTCAGAAAAAGGAATGGATTGGATGTATAGTAACTGTTCGACAACCGCTCAAAGAGGAGCTTTAGATT
>CACEHW010000082.1 GCA_902559415.1 uncultured Fidelibacterota bacterium | reverse complement strand
TAGAGCCAACAACAATCTCATAATCACCATCGCTATCTACATCAACAAGCGTAGGGGAAATATCAAAACGCCCTTGCGCCGTAAAAGGGAAACCTGGTTTAATTTCTCCGCCATTAACATCAATAGCATATACTTCCTTATCATAGGTCGTACAGACAACATCATAGGCACCATCATTATCTATATCATGCACTGCAGGACCTACCCACATTGAACCAAGCTCTTTTGGAAAACCTGACATAGTAATACCATTATGATGGATCACATAAAGCTGTCCACCTGAAGTAGTGGTAGTTGTGAAAATAATCTCTAGATCTTGATCGCCATCAACATCTACTAATGCAGGGGCACCTTCAATAAAACCTAAAATAGTATAAGCTAACTGCTGAGTGCCATCATAATTAATAACGTAAAGCTTACCAGCACTATTCCCAAAAACAATCTCCATAGAACCATCATTATCCACATCACCAATGGCAGGACTAGAACGAACTCGATCAGTAGACTGAAACGGAAAACCATCGATCTCTTCACCGTAAATATTGTACCCGTGCAATGCTTCATATTCAGAACCAAAATAAATATCTTTTAATCCATCGCTATCCAAGTCAGAAATAATAGGAGATGATTTTATACTAATATTTTCCACTGGAAAACCAAATTGTGACAAAGTAAGATCTAAACTAAAGTTCACTGTTTCTTGATAGGGATACTCCTCTGTACCTGCTGTTATGGTAACAGTACAAGGAATATTACCAGGGACAGCTTCAATATCAGCTGACACTAAAAACCAATCAAAAACGGTAGACGATATCTCACCAGGAGGTATTGTAACATCACCAAGAGGTGAGTCATTAAAACTAATGTAATTGTCTAAAATCGTGATTCTTGGATCACTACTTTCTAAAGTAAGAGATACATTAACAGCATCCCCGCCCCACTCATTAGCTAAAACAATTTTAACTCTAGAAGTATCTCCAGGGTTAAAACGATTATCACCATCAGTGTCGTTTAAAAAACTATAACCATCGACTGATAATAGAGGGTAAAACGCCTGATTCTCTAGCAAACTAGGGTGATATATATCGATTATGGCATGCATCCTCTCTGTTTGCCCAGGGGTAAAAACCGTTTGACACCAATCATCGCTATAATTCATATAATTTTCTACAGGGTCATCACCTGGATCATTTGGGCAAGTGTCTTGATTTGAACAGGTTTGATTGTACTGGCTATCATTTCTAGGGGTATCATCAACAGCATCATCTGGCGCAGCACAATCTGTTTGAAAAGTATGATACAAACCTAGGTAGTGACCAGCCTCATGAGGAGCAGTAGAGCTACTATAACTAGGACCGCCATAGACTACCCTATGGTCAATAGTAAAGCCCTGCCTATAGTGACTTTCAGGCAAGTTATTCATATGTGGTGCGTATGTATATCCATAAGTTACAAATCCGCCAGAATTTGAATCCCATAGTTGAGCGCTATATATATTTAAATAATGTGCCGGGTCATATGAGAGAGCCTGCATCCCAACCTCATCAAGCTCTTCAGCATCAGGAGACCATCCAGTAAACCACTCATCATTCTCAACTCTATTGATACTATCCAATACAAAAGAGATATTAGTATTATTGTTACTATATGCAACATTCATTGCATCAATCTGACCAGCAATCCTCGTATCTGATATGTTCCCAGTATTACTGCTAGAATGTATAGCATGCCAAATAACATATATAATGACCTGCTCTTCTCTATTCCTGGCGCTATTTTGAACGAGCCATTCATCAACCTCAGCTTTTGACTCTATTATTTGAGCTACGGTAGGATCAGGCGTAGCACATGGGATTCTTCTTTGATTTGTAAAGGCGATATCATCACTATCAGATCCACCATTTATACTATTTTGTGCAACTAAATTTGATAGTTGCACAAAATAAATAAATACTAAAAATGAAAGGAGTATTCTCATCATAAAATATTACTGAAGTAATATCATCTTTTTCATATCATTATACAATTGATGACCATCTTCGCTAGTAGCAGTGAGCCTATAAAAATACATACCAGAAGCTAAACCTCTCATGTCTATCTTAAAGTTATAGAACCCTGCATCTAAAGATTCATCAACTACTTTTGAAACACTCTCACCTAGGATATTAAATATCTCTAGTGTAGTAAGAGACCTTTCTGCTAATCCAAACTGAAGAGTTGTAGATGGATTAAAAGGATTAGGATAGTTTTGACTTAAAATAAATTCATTTGGAAGTAAATCAGATAATTCACTATCGTTACTAA
>CACEHW010000081.1 GCA_902559415.1 uncultured Fidelibacterota bacterium | reverse complement strand
AGAATCAGTGCTCTCAGTTTTTAGAGCAATAGTCCCTCGAATTTTACTTATAGTTAAATCGCTATTTTTAACTTCTCCTCTAAGGTTAGAATTAATCGGAAGGTGAAGGTCAATCTTAGAAATAATTTTATGATCATATTTATCTGATATCTTTTTTACGCGTATAATTTTCTCAGTTTTATCATGGTAAACATTTATTTGACTATTTTTTAAAATAGAGATAGCATTTTTATTACTAAATGCGTGAACTCTATTATCTATAATTAAGTGAGTTCCAGAACCAGCATGACCTATAATATTTATAATTCCACTTATTTTTTCTAAGATAAATGTATAAGCGCCATTATCTAATACCTCATCAAAGCTATACTCGACTGCAGATCTATAGAGGTTTTTTTCTTCTTCCTGGACAAAAATATCCTGAGGGAATAGATATGAAGCTAAAAGCCATAACCCTAGAAGTATTCTCATATATTAAAAAATGTCATTCCATTTAAGACATAATTGAGTTTTTAAAGATTTGTCTCTGCAACAGTCTTTTTGACTGCATTTAGAGTGTTTTCCAATGCTGACTTCTCTTCATCTGTTAGTTCAAACTCAATAATTTTTTCAATCCCGCCTGCGCCAATAACAGTTGGAACGCCAATAAAATAGCCATCAATCCCAAACTCTCCTTCACATAATGCAGCACTCGGGATAACTCTTTTTTTATCTTTTAAGTATGCTTCTGCCATTTCAATTGCACATTGGGCTGGTGCGTAAAATGCAGATCCATTACCAAATAATTTGACAAGCTCTCCACCGGCGAATCTAGTTCTATCTTCGATTTCTTTTAATCTTTCAGAGTCAATAAGGTCAGTTACTGGAACTCCTCCTATTGTAGCTAATCGTGTTATTGGAACCATGCTATCCCCATGACCTCCAAGAACCATACAGCTCACATCTTGAACAGACAACCCTGTTTCCATGGCCAAGAATGCACGAAATCTTCCAGAATCTAGTGCTCCTGCCATCCCAATAACTTTGTTCTTATCAAAGCCTGAAACTTTGTGAAAAGCATAAACCATAGCATCTAGAGGATTTGAAATAACTATAACAAATGCATCAGGAGCATATTTTTTTACATTAGAGGCAACATCTTTCATAATGCCTAAATTAATTGACATTAGATCTTCTCTATCCATACCTGGTTTTCTTGGTATCCCTGCTGTAATGATTACTACATCTGATCCTTCGATATCTTTATAATCGGAAGTCCCAGATAATTCTGAATCATAGCCATCGTGCGGACGTAATTGCATAATGTCTAAAGCCTTTCCTTTTACCATACCCTCTGATTGAGGTATATCAAAAATGACTACATCGCCTAATTCTTTTTGAGCAGCAATAAGAGCTAGGTTTCCACCAATTTGCCCACCGCCAATCATTGATAATTTTTTTCTTCCCATGATATTAAATCTCCATTATTTTGTCGTAATATTAATTAGAAGCTATGAAAAATATTCTAAAACAAAAAAGCCTCACAAAAAGTGAGGCTTTAATAATTTTGAAAATTTCACAGTCTAATGAAATTAAACTACATTTACAATTTTTCTGTCTCTGCCTTTTCGCTTGAATTCAACTACACCATCTTTCAATGCAAAGAGAGAGTCATCATTCGCTCTTTTTACATTACTGCCAGGATGAACCCTTGTACCACGCTGTTTAAGAATAATTGAACCTGCTAATATAGATTGTCCGTTACCAACCTTTAATCCTAAACGTTTAGCGTTTGAATCTCTACCATTTCTTGAACTACCTTGACCTTTTTTATGTGCCATATTACTTACTTCTCTTTTTTTGCTTCTTTTGGTTCAGATTTTTTTGATTTAGCAGCAGGCTTTGCCTTTGCTTTTGAGACTTGAATATTTTGGACCTCAATATTTGTGAACCACTGCCTATGACCATTTTTGCGCGCATAGCCTTTTCTTCGCTTTTTTTTGTATACTAATATTTTTCTTTCTCTACCATGCTCTAGTACAGTTGCCGTGACTTTTGCTCCTGCAACTTTTGGATTTCCAAACTGGATAGACTTACCATCATGCAACATTAGAACATCCTCTAGAACAAGTTTTTTACCTTCTTCTAGTTCTTGTTTTGGTACAGAAAGCTTAGAGCCTTTTTCAGCTTTAAACTGTTTACCTGATATATTTACTATTGCATACATAACTTTAAGAGCTGGCGAATTTAAACTACTTATGCGCTCTTATCAAGTGACATCTCATTTGTGATGTCTTTCCCTGTTTTTGATTTTATAAATCTAAACTC
>CACEHW010000080.1 GCA_902559415.1 uncultured Fidelibacterota bacterium | reverse complement strand
TTTCTAGGTCTCCTATTTTTATTTTTGATGACCTTAAAAAAAGTGATGAATTCCAACAATGGGTTACAGATCATTTAGATGAAATAATAAAAGCTGCTCAATCTACAACTCAATACGGTAAGGTTCTTCGTATAGATCAGCATGCTATTCAAAATTATGTTTTATTGGATTTCATTCTTGACACTGGAAATGCAGCTGGACAAAACATGGTAACTCTTGCTACAAATGTTGCCTGCGAATATATACGTAAAGAAACTGGCCATAAGTTCTTTTTAGATTCGAACTTGGCTAGTGATAAAAAAGCATCCTCCAGAAATATGATTCTTGGTAGAGGTCATGGAGTTATTGCAGAGACTCATATTTCAAAATCAGTGATGTCTCGTGTTCTAAACGTTGACCCTGATTTTGTCATTGAAAATTGGACGTATTTTCCCATTGTTTCTGCTATGGCTGGAACGTTAGGAAATGCAATTCATGCATCAAATGCTTTAACTGCAATCTATTTAGCGACTGGGCAAGATACAGCCTGCGTTGCTGAGAACTCAGTTGGCCATTTTACAGTAGAAAAAGTTGATGATGGTATTACATGGAGATTAACACTGCCATCAATGACAGTAGGTACAGTTGGCGGAGGAACTAGACTAAATCAACAACAACAAAATTTACAATTACTTGGTTGTGATAGCAGTGAGCATTCATCTAGAAAATTAGCTGAAATAATAGCTTCTGCTGCGTTAGGCCTAGAAATATCATTAGGGTCTGCTATCATGTCTCATACATGGACTAGCGCGCATATGAAATACGGTAGAAAATAATAACAACTAATATGAACATACTTGATAACTCCAAGTATTCTCATTTATTAAAACGTCAACCTTTCTACCACCGTATTGGTAAAACGTTATTATATAACTGGGCAAGGTTCATTTTTTCTTGGTACACCCCACTATCTGTATATGGTAAGGAAAATATTCCAGATAAATCTTTTATCTTTTGCAGCAATCATAACGCCCACCTAGACGTCATAGCGCTATCGATTTCCGCTAATAAAAACTTTAATAATATAGGAATGCTTGCAGCAAAAGATTACTGGTTTGATAATGCACTAAGAAGAAATATTATGAAGCCAGTAATGAATCTTATACCTATAGGGCGCAAAGCCAGTAAAGGAAAAGATATAAGCTTTGATGATACATTAAAGCTATCAAAGGGTTTTATGGATTTAGACAAACGTTGTATTATTATATTTCCTGAAGGGACAAGGGGTCAATCGGATGTGCTGAAACGATTTAGAAAAGGCCCTGCCAGATTAGCTCTTGGAACAGATAAGAAAATTTTACCAGCAGTAATAACAGGCTCTGGAAGGCTTTGGCCAAAAGGAAAAATTATTTTTAAACCAGGTAAGATTAATGTTTACATTCTACCACCTCTTGATCCAAAAACATTTATCGTAGTAGATGATAAAGGTGACACAGACTTGTTCAAAACAGCAGAGGAAATCACTAAGGAATTAGAAGTTAGAATTAAAGAAAAAATCAAAGAATTATCATGAGCAATAATAAAAAGAAAAAATTTTATGGTATTAATGATGAATTATGGGGACATAAATGGGGTTATAAAGACTCATCATTTATCATTAATGATGATAATTCAGTTACATTTACTGGTAATAGGTACGAAGGTATTTCTGGAGAGAGATTACCGTACCTTATACCCTTTGTAACTAAAGTATTAGATACAGAAATAAAAAAAGAGCCATACTTTAAAGAAGTAAAAAAGAAGTTTGTGTCTAAACAAAAAATAAATCAAGGTTTTATCGAGGATATTGAGTCTGTATTTGGCAAAGATAAACTAAGCAGCAGTGATGATGAGAGAGTGCTACATAGCCATGGACAAAACTCTCCAGATGAAGTTTTTAAAGTACTATATGATAAGTTAGAGAAATTTGCAGATCTAGTCATTTACGTTGAAACTGAAAAAGATGTTATAGACCTAATTGAAATAGCAAAAAAACATAATGTTTGTTTAATTCCTTTTGGCGGTGGTACGAACGTTACTAATGCATTACAGCTTCCTGAAAATGAAGACAGAATGATTGTTTCTGTTGATACTAGACGATTAAATAAAATAGTCTCGATTGACGCTAAAAATTTATTAATTGAGGTTGAGGCAGGTATCACTGGTAAACATCTTGAAGAACAACTACAAGATAAAGGATATACTGTAGGGCATCAACCAGATAGCATTGAACTATCTACTCTTGGTGGCTGGATTTCTACCAATGCTGCAGGTATGAAAAAGAATAAATATGGGAATATCGAGGATATAGTACAAAACGTAGTCA
>CACEHW010000079.1 GCA_902559415.1 uncultured Fidelibacterota bacterium | reverse complement strand
ATAGATTTATTTAAAGGAGAAATATTGACCAGAAAAGAGGCTATAGAATACCTCAGATTGCCTGAGAAAAATTTTGATAACTATTTTCAACTATCCAAAGAAATAATTGCTGAAAAAGGTAGCAACGGACGCTGGGAATTTGAAAAATCAAATCTAGATACTTTTAATCAATTAAAGACTTCTAGAACAATCAGCCTACCAATGAGCGTCTACAAACAATGCTTTGAATTTGCAATAAGGATGGTTTACTCTGGCTTAAGCAAACATGGCTCAGGTATAAGAGGCCAAAGAAGTGAAGTGCAAGTAGCAGATGATGTAATTCTTGGTATTTTAGCTGAACATGGAATTAAAAAATTCTTGAAAGAAAGATTTAGATTAGAAATTGAACTTGATACTGCCGTCCACACGGATAGTATAACACCTCAAGATATTGTTGGAATAAGAAAAAGAAAAGATTTTAATATTCCAAATCTGGATGTTTCTATAAAAGGATCTAAATTTAAAAATTGTTTTAATGTTATACCTCCCCGCGAATATGAAGATGATACAAGAAATTCTGATGTTTATATCTTTGCTAGAATTGATCTACCTACAGATCACTTATTTAGAATTCTAAAACATCATGATTTTTTCGAAAAAGCATCGAAGTTGCTGGATAATGATCCTAAAAGCAAAAAAATTGGAGACTTAAATAAAGTAGATGTCTGGATATGTGGTTTTAATTTTAAAGAGGAATTAGATCGCGTCACTGAAATTCCAGGTCAAGTATTTGATGGTCATAGATATGTTAAGTCAGTATCAGGGATGAGGAATTCCTCCCAAGAATGGAAAGAATTAATAAAAAAATTATGAAACTAGGTACTCTATGCTATATCAATAATGGACAACAAACTCTTATGCTTCACAGAATTAAAAAAGAAAATGATATGCATAAGGGTAAATGGAATGGTTTAGGCGGAAAACTAAAAAATGGAGAATCTCCGGAAGAATGTGTTATAAGAGAGGTAAAAGAGGAATCAGGATTAACAATAATAAAACCGTCAATAAAAGGTATTATTACTTTTCCCGCATTTGACGAAATTGATGATTGGATGGTATTTGTATTTACATCAAATCAATATACAGGTTCTTTAATTGAATGTGATGAAGGTGTTTTAGATTGGATATCAAATGAAAACATATATAACCTGAATTTATGGGAAGGCGATAAAATATTTATGAGATGGCTTAATGATAAACCATTTTTTTCAGCAAAGTTTATTTATGAAAGAAAAAAATACATAAAACATAGTGTTATCTTTTATAAATGATATTTCTATTTATTGTATCTTTTATCTAATGCAATGGCCATTTGCGTGGCAATCTTAGTAATTAAAGGCACTGTTACTGAGTTTCCAGCTTGTTTATAAAGAGCTGAATCTGAAATTCCCTTAGGTATTTTTATGTTATCAAACCCTTGAAATTTAAAACACTCTTCAGGCGTTAATTTCCTTCTACGCCCTGTCCTATCAACAACTAAGGGGACATTGTGACCACCCATACCCATATTAGCAGTTAAAGTTGGACACATGTTACTTTTATTATCTCTAACATATTTTCTTCGCCATTGATATACAGTATCTCTACTATTCATATGCTCCTCTAATTCGTCCCAAAAATATGTTTTTTCGTTGTAATAATACTTATCAGGAACAATTTTTTTTGTGAGCATCTGTTTTATTGATCTTTGATCTTCCTCTTTTTTAGGAAAACTAAAGGTATCACTGCAAATCGTTTCTTTTTCTTTAAACATAGGTTTTTTATTGTAATCTTCTTCATCTTTGAAACCAATTATGAAAATTCGTTCTCGAGTTTGAGGTATATGAGTGTAATTACAAGTATTAAGAACATTATGAATTACTGAGTATCCTCTAGCATCCAGCTCAGAATAAATTCTAACGAAAGTATTTCCGCCATCATGTTTTTCAAGATTTTTAACATTCTCAAGTAATACTGCCTTTGGTTTAAAATGGTCAATAAATTCAGTTATTGCAAAAAATAAATTTCCTCTTGGGTCTTCAAAACCCTTCCTATATCCAGCAACTGAAAATGCCTGGCATGGAAAACCACCAACTAGAACATCAATATCTTCAATATCATTATCTCCATCTTTAAATCCATCATCAATAATTTTCCAAATATCTTTCTCAATTAATTTATGTTTTGGAAAGTTTCTACGATACGTGATACATGCATTTTTATCATATTCGTTAGCCCAGCTTACTTCATAAGCATTACCTCCATTAGCATCACTAAATCCTTTTTCTATACCACCAACCCCAGAAAAAAGTCCCCCAATTTTATATTTTTTT
>CACEHW010000078.1 GCA_902559415.1 uncultured Fidelibacterota bacterium | reverse complement strand
ATCATATACTCTTAATTGAATTCTGAATTCTTTATCTTCATTTAAGCTCTGAGGATAATTAAAGTATGGTTCTGCTCTCCTTGATTGACTACTAGAGAATGATATACCATCATCCAGCGAAGACCATTCATAATTTATAGAGCCACCAATGACATTAGACCCGGTACCATTTAAATAAACTCGATAATTACTTCCAACTTTTTTACCGCCACATACCGTTTTATCTTGCCCTGCATTTGATATACATTGTTGAGCAAATAAATACCCATTTAACATTGCAAAAAAAATATAAAGAATCTTCCTCATTAAAATTCGATTCCCAATGAGACTTGATGAGTTGATCTTAATAAATCATAATCCACAAAAGCATAGTCAACTACAGCCATCATTTTACCTAACCTTACTTTAAGACCAGCTCCAGCACTTAAACCCGCTGTATCATGACCTAAACGAGTACCCATACGTGCAAAAGCAAGGTTCTGCCAACTATACTCTAAGCCCATTGTTCCATGGACTGTGAAATCATTAGGCTTAATTCCATCAATACTAATTTTTAAACTATGTTGAGGATGCTTTATAAATACACTATTTGGACCAACTATCTCATTTTCAATCCCAAGTCTGAAAACCAGAGGAAGAGGAAATTTTGTTGTTATTTTACTAACTCTCTCATCAACATCAATTGTATCTGGAACAGTAATATGTAGACTTTCACCATTATACTGTACTTCAGGACCAAAATTTGTAATACTCATACCAAGAATAACACCGTAAATGCCCGTGTCAAAATTTGAACCAACATCAAAAGCAATAGCTTGCATATCTGCATCATAGATCACATCACGAATATAATTCAAAGAACCACCAACCTTGAGCCTGTCAGTCATCTTTCGAGCATACGTTGTTCTAAAAGCGGTTGACACAACTCTAAAATCTTCGCCGGTGCCGTCTGGATAATATTCATTCGTAACAGCCATTGGGCCACTGTCTAGGTAGAACAAATGCAAACCAACATAATCTGATGGTCCCATTTTACGACCATAACTAAGAACACCATGCTGTATTCCAGCAATGTAATTCACCATAGAAAAATGGGCTTCACTACTCTCAATAAATGCAATACTAGCAGGATTATATGGAATACCAGATATACCTCTACCAGAAGCAACATGAGCACCGCCCATAGCAATTGCTCGAGCAGAGGTCTCAAGCTTCAACCAATTAGCAGTAGAAGTAGCAACCTTAGTTACAACCTCTGGAATATCACGAAACTGACCAAAAGAAACTGAAATAAATAATAAAGATAGTATTAAAAGTCTAATCATCGAATCACCGCAAACTTTCCAATCTTCTCTTCACCAACTCCTCTAACATGGAATACATATAAACCGGGCGCAACCTCTTGATTATTTACCGTACGCATATCCCACCAAGCATTTCCTGAGGTAGAGCTCTGATGCTCAAATTCATAAACAAATTCTCCAGTGACAGTATAAATACTTATCGTGCATTGGCTTGGAAGATTTGTAAATCTTATCTGCCTTAAGTACTCATTTTCTTTATAACCTGATCTGACTATGTATGGGTTTGGAACCACACCGACATCTTTTAGACTGACCTGAGGTTGAACTCCAGGATAAACTTGGACAAAATTTCTGTCTAGTACGGTAGTACCTCTAGAATTTTCAATATATGCATAACCTTCTGGGCTTGCCCATTGGTCAGGATTTGAATAATTTGTATCTACAACAGCATTAAACTGTCCGTTACCAATAGGCTCATAAACTGTTCGAAATGGAGGTTCAACTCCCATATCATAAGCGACAATTGAATATGTATACTCCAAACCATCTATCACATCAGTGTCTTCAAAGACATAATGAAAGGTGTCTCCATTAGCTACATAAGGTTCATCCAAACGAATAGCGTCAAACCCGGTATCAGAACCTAAATTAAACCATGGCGAATAAGGATCTTGACCTTTTATTGAATGCCCTCGAGATTGCTTCTCATCACAATCAAAATCATTTGTATAGGTACAATGCAGAGAGTCTTCCTCTGCAGATAAGTCAAACTGGGCATATGGCTGCCAACCTACAAAAATGCCATCCGTATCATAAACTACATCATTAGGGGCACCCCAAGTTTCTCCACCATCCTCACTTTTATATATTTTGTAACCTTCAAAATCAGCATAACCCGTGACTACATCCGTAGAGGATTCTGCTCGGTTATTCCAATATAGTTTGACTTTACCTTGCTCTGTAACTGCATGTACTGTAGGCCTAGTAGGTGGAGTAAATCCCTGGTATCTAGAATTATACATAACTTGGGCAAATTTAGCATTGTTTATTAGATCCTCTTCAT
>CACEHW010000077.1 GCA_902559415.1 uncultured Fidelibacterota bacterium | reverse complement strand
ATGATTTTACAGGGTTAAATTGTCCATATTGTGGATATGCTAGCTTAGCCGTGTCTGATATGTTAGATGAGTTCCCTGAAACATTAATGAGCGCACAATGGCATTTGAGTAACTTTACTCCTGATGACTCTGATTTTGATGACTGTTTTTATAACATTGACTCAATTGGTGATTGTTTTGAAAATCGAGCAAACCTATATGGCTGGGATACGATAAACGCTGTTCCCATCGAAGCTATTAATGGATTAAATGTATTTACTGGTGCTAATTCTGAAGAATCAGCATATAGCTTATACGTACCGGCTTACCAAAACATTGTTGATCAACATACTCCTTATGAAATTGACATTAATGGATCGATAGACAGTCTTTATATTGAATATGGGGTTACAGTTTCGCTTGATTCTAATTTTAGTAATCAAAATCAACAAGTTCATATTTTCATTGTTGAAGATAATATTATGTCAGTTTGGTGGATATTTGAGGATGTAAATCACAATGCAAGAAATGTTGTCAGGAGATGGGAATCTATAAATGATTTAGATATCAGCGAAGCTGGTGAGTCACAAAGCTTCTCTGGATCATTTATAATTGATAGCGATGCTTGGAACCCAGAAAATATTAAAATTATATCTGTGGTACAAAATAGTTCTACTTCAGAAATATTTCAGGCTTACCAGATGAGCGTAAATAATTTTGATTCTGATGATGATGGTGTTTTAGGTAGTCAAGACAATTGTCCTAATGTATATAACCCAAATCAATCTGATATAGATGATGATGCAATAGGGGATGCATGTGATATTTGTGATAATGCAAACGTTTGGGTCTACGGCAATATCAATGGTGAGGTAGATACCGATCAATTTTATGAGATCGATATCTTTGATCTTCTAACTTTATCAGATATAATGAGCTTAGATGATACAGAATCTTGCGGTTCTCAAATTAGTGATGTAAATGGAGATGGTAATATAAACCAATTAGATATATTTCAGTTTGTTGCTATGATCATGTCTGGTTCTTGATCATAAAAAACTAATCTTACATTATTTCTAAGTTGGCATAAACAGCTATAATAACTTGATATTAGCCCTAAATGTAAAAGCCACGCTATACCTGAGGGCTTTTGCTTGATTTTTTAAAAAATATTTGGCCAATTAGTATTATTTAGTATTCAATTCACATAGATCATATTGGAGAAGATTATGAAAAACTATTTTACAGGATTTATTACAGCTACATGCCTTACAGCTAGCTTATTTCTTTTAATGGGTTCCCAGAATATTAAAACTCAGACAGAGCCAATTATAATAACAAGTGAAAAGGGAACAACCAAAATTGGAGGTGGTTTTATTGAGATCGATAGCCCAAGTGGAAAGAAAATATTTGATGTTAATGTGGGTGATAGTAATCATGGAGAGCTGACGATATATAATAAAAATGGAAATAGTATATCTAAAGTGAGCGCCAATGAAGAAGGCGATGGTTACATCAAAGTCCATAATGAATCAGGGAAGAAGGTCATTGATATTAAAAGCAGCTCATTTGGTGGATTTTTTAGTACGTACAACGCTCAAAATAAGCAAACTGCTTACCTTGGTACCTTTCAAAATTCAAAAGGGGGTTTAATGACCTATAACGAGAAATTTGATCTCACCTCTTTTGTAGGCACCTCAGACCAGTCTGATGGTAAAATATCACTTTATAATAGTCAGGGTAATAGTGTTGTTAGAATTGGTTCATTATACAACAGCGGAAATTTTGGTGATGGGTTTGTTAGTTTGCACGATAGGTACGGCGAATATGGTTGGCATAAAAGTGGTAAAAATGATTAATTAATAGCTTATCAAATAGTTTCCGTGCTAGATTTACTTTATTACAGTTATTTCAGTTAATCTGTTATTAATAATATTTCGTAAGAGGAGGGAGTTTTATGGAATATTTTATTTCTGTAGTTAAAGACAATTACACCAATTTTGAAGGTAGGGCTCGTCGTAAAGAGTTCTGGATGTATGTTCTTTTTGCATCGATCTTTGCATTTGCTCTAGGCTTTATTGATTCTATGCTAGGCATTGCTCCAGTAGGTTTTAGTGCGTTATTTCAGATCGCTTTATTTGTTCCATCTATTGCTGTTTGTTCGAGAAGGCTTCATGATGTTGGGAAGAGTGGCTGGTGGCAGCTACTAAATTTTATTCCTATTCTTGGGTGGATACCACTTATTATTTTCTTCTGTTCAGATAGTACTATAGGGAATAACCAATTTGGTAGCTCGGAGAAATATCCTCATGAAAATGATGAGAATGATGATGATTTTGGTTTTGGCGAAGAAGAGTAAGTAAAGACCCTAGATAGTTTTAAAAAAAACCCTGCAATGCAGGGTTTTTTTGTTTAAGATGGTTAGGATGAAGCGGTTCACATTTTTTATATTGTACATAAT
>CACEHW010000076.1 GCA_902559415.1 uncultured Fidelibacterota bacterium | reverse complement strand
ACAAAGTGTCTTAGTTCCTATCACTCTGATTTTATCAATTATTATTGAAATTATTATTATCGTCTAGTAGGTTACCTAGAGATAAAATTAAAAGGTGACCTGATAAGAGAAGTAAAATCTTCTCAATTTCTCTCCTTTAATTTTTCTCAAAACAAAATAAATATGAAATTTTATTCATGAGATCAGATTTAGTTAAAAAAGGTTTTGAAAAAGCTCCTCACAGAAGCTTGTTGAGAGCTACGGGACAGATTAAAGATGATAGTGATTTTGAAAAACCATTCATTGGTGTTGCCAATTCATACATAGATTTGATTCCAGGGCATGTTCATCTTCAAAAATTTGGAGCCACTGCGAAAGAGGCAGTTAGAGTTGCTGGCGGGGTTCCATTTGAGTTTAATACGATTGGTGTAGATGATGGTATTGCTATGGGGCATATAGGAATGAGGTATTCCCTAGCCAGTCGTGAGTTGATTGCAGATAGTGTTGAGACTGTTGCTGAGTCGCACCGTTTGGATGGACTGATTTGCATTTCAAACTGCGATAAAATTGTTCCCGGCATGTTAATGGCTGTGATGAGGATTAATATTCCCACTGTCTTTGTTTCCGGTGGACCAATGAAGGCTGGTTTAAATGAAAAAGGAGAGAAAATTGATTTAGTATCTGTCTTTGAAGGTGTCGGTAAGTACAATAGCGGCGAGATAACAGGAAATGAATTAAAAGATCTTGAGGATAACGGCTGCCCTACTTGTGGATCTTGTTCAGGAATGTTTACAGCAAATTCTATGAATTGTCTTATGGAAGTCTTAGGTCTTGCTTTGCCAGGGAATGGTACTATTCTTGCAACGGATCCTTCTAGGCTTGATCTTGTTAGGGAAGCTGGCAAAATTATTATTGAATTAATTGAGAAAGATCTCAAACCAAGAGATATCGTTAACAATGATACCATATCGAATGCTTTTGCGCTCGATATGGCTATGGGTGGCAGCACGAACACGGTTTTACATACGATTGCTGCTTCAATAGAAGGAGAGCTTTCTTTTGATTTATCAAAAATAAATGAATTAAGTGCTAAAACTCCTTATTTATGCAAAGTGAGTCCTGCTACTCCGAATGTCCATATGGAAGATGTTCTAAATGCTGGTGGTATTTCAGCGATTTTGAAAGAGCTATCTCAAAAGAAAGGTATTTTAAATTTGGACAGGCCAACAGTTACTGGTAAAACTTTGGGTGAAACTATTAAAGATTCAAAAAATTTAAATAGTAGTATCATAAGAACCGTAAAAGACCCATTTTCTAATGAAGGCGGATTAGCAGTGTTGTATGGTAATATAGCTCCAGATGGATCTGTAGTAAAAACTGGAGCTGTTGATGAAAAAATGTTATTCCACAAAGGTCCAGCAAGAATCTATGAATCTCAAGATGAGGCTTTAAAAGGTATACTTGGTGGTGAAGTTAAGGCTGGTGATGTTGTTGTAATACGATATGAGGGTCCTAAAGGAGGTCCGGGTATGCCAGAAATGCTCTCGCCTACTAGTGCTATAATGGGTATGGGGTTAGGTTCGAAGGTTGCCTTAATTACGGATGGTCGATTTTCAGGAGGTACCAGAGGAGCATGCATAGGTCACATTTCTCCAGAAGCAGCATCTGGTGGGCCGATTGCTATTGTACAAGAAAAAGATGATATTGAGATTGATATAAAAAATCGGTCAATTAATTTAAAAATTGATAAAGATACTTTTAAAAGTCGTATGAAAAAGTTGAAAAAATTTAAACCAAAAATTTCTACCGGTTATTTGGGAAGATATGCTAGGATGGTTTCTTCTGCAAATACTGGTGCAGTATTAAAATAACAATAATGAGTCTGATATGAAAAAAGTTAAATTAACAGGAGCTGAGATTATTTGGGAGTGCTTGCTTCGAGAGCAAGTTAATGTTGTGTTTGGCTACCCTGGAGGCGCAATTTTACCAACTTATGATGCACTTAGTAAATATAGTGACAGGATACATCATGTTTTAACAAGGCATGAGCAGGGAGCTACTCATATGGCAGACGGTTATGCTCGTTCTTCTGGTAAAGTCGGGGTTGCTTTAGCCACCTCTGGGCCTGGAGCAGCTAACATGGTTACTGGTCTAGCTACTGCAATGATGGATTCAGTTCCTATAGTCTGTATAACCGGACAAGTTCCTAGACCTGCAATAGGGAGTGATGCCTTTCAAGAAATGGATATCTCTGGAGCTGTGATACCAGTAACAAAACATAGCTACTTGGTTATGGATATTAAAGACCTTGCAAAAACTATTAAGGAGGCATTTGTTATTGCCAGGTCCGGAAGACCAGGACCTGTATTGGTAGATATTCCTAAAGATCTTCAAGCGGAGGAATTTGATTTTGTTTATCCTGAAGAGCCAATTATGTTGCCTGGTGATAATCCTATTAAAAATGATATCGATGTAAAAAGTCTTGAAGAAGCTGCAAAATTAATTGC
>CACEHW010000075.1 GCA_902559415.1 uncultured Fidelibacterota bacterium | reverse complement strand
CCCGTCTTTATTAAAAAAAACTGTTATCCTAGTACAGTGTCCTGCAAGGGCTTCATCAATAGAGTTATCAACAACCTCATAAACAAGGTGGTGTAGTCCCCTTTTCCCCACATCACCAATATACATAGCGGGTCTTTTTCTTACCGCCTCTAAACCCTCTAGTACTTTAATACTTTCTGCGCTATAACTACTTTTATTTTGGTTCATATGAATCTTATTTCCTTTATGGCGATAGAGCCTATTTTCTTATTTATTTTATTAATTATTTCTTTTTTCTGCATGTGGAGTTCTTGTTTCCATGTTGCAGATTCGGTTTTGATAATAAGCGTTCCTTTGTCAACTCCCGTTGCCTTGGTAACCGCCGAAATATTTTTTCCAACAACCTCTCCCCAAACAAAAACAGCGTTTTCTTGATCTATGGCTTTTTTAAAACCTGATTCATTTATTGCTTTTTTTAAAACTTTTTTAAGCTGTTCCATTTTCTACAAGGTGGTACTTTTTAATGTTTTTATACTCCGAAAACAAGCCATTCTCTTTTATATTAATAATATTCGTTGTTGTTATAATTGTTTGGCTTTTTTCTTTGTTTTTGTTTTTAAATGTTTCTACAAAGCGAAGAAGTTTTTTACTTCTTTCTTTGTCAAGGTTGGCAAACATATCATCAATTAGAAAAATAGGGGTCTTTTCTGTTTTTTTAGATATAAAAAGATGTTCAGAAATTTTAAGTAATGCTAAAAAAAGCTTATGTTCTCCTTGGGAGCCGTGGTTTTTAATTTTCTTTTTATCCCACCTAAACAAAACATCATCTCTGTGTGGACCAAAGGAAGTGTAACCTTTTTTTATATCTTCCAATCTACTGTTTTTTATAGCGTTTATGTGCTCTTCTTTTTTTCGAATTTTTAAATTATAATTAATATCTAATAAAAGATTTTTGTCAAACCTTTGCACAACCTTTATAAAAAAACCAATAAATTGTTTCATTAATTTTTCTCTATGTAACCAGAGACCCATCCCACAATTTGACAAAGGTTCATCCCAAATATCTAATTCCTTTTCTTTTTTCTTTGTGTTTTTTTCTGTTTTTAAAAGAGTGTTTCTTTGTTTAATAATTTTATTATAAGAAAGTAGTTTTTCTAAATATATTGAAGAGCAAATTGAAAACATTTTATCAAAATAATTTCTCCTTATTGATGGAGACCCTTTTGTTATTTCCTCTTCTTCTGGAGAAAAAACAACCACATTGTTTAAACCAAAAAGTTCTTTTCTTTTTTTTATAGTTTTTTGATTTATTGTTATTTTTTTATTTCCTTTTATGTCTTGCGATAAAGAAACTGTGTTTTTGGCGTTATTTTTACTTTTAAAATCACCTTTTAAATAAAAACCTTCATCACCTTTTTTTATTAAATCTCTTTTATTGTTTGTTCTAAAACTTTTACCAAAAGACAAACTGTGAATAGCTTCTAAAATAGACGTTTTTCCAGAGCCGTTTTCCCCCCAAATAATAGTTAAACCTGGATCAAAACTAATATTTGTTTTTTTATGGTTTCTAAAAGAAATCATCTTAAGGTTGTTGATTTCCATTTATTATTAAAATAAAAATCAACTATTTAAACGAACAGGCATTAACAACATTGTTTTTATTTCTTCTTCACCATCACCTGTAAACAATGTTGCACTTATAGGGGTGTTTAATTTTATAACAACACTGTCTCCAGAAACGTGACTTATTACATCTTTTAAATATTCACCGTTATATCCAATTGTTAAATCTTCACCTTCGTATTCGGCTATTATTTCTTCTTTTGCTCTAGAACTCGACTCTGGGTCTTCGGTGTGTATTATAAAAGAGTCTGTTGAAATGTTAAAAGCAACTTGGTGTGTTGATTTATTTGAAAAAATTGAAACTCTTCTAATTGCACCTAATACACTTTTTTTATCTACTTTTACTATTTTAGTGTTATCTGTTGGAATAACGCTTTCATAATCAGGAAAAACCTCGTTTATTGTTCTTGATATAATAGTGTCTTTTTTTATAACAGCTGTCATATGTGTATCACCAACAGATAAAAGAATATCATCGTTGGATAAAAAAGTAGATAAATAAGATAAGAACTTCTTAGGAACAACAATATCTCCAATAAATGAATCTGATTTATAATCTTCCTTTACAATTTTTACTAATCTATGTCCATCTGTAGCAACAGCAGTTAAGCCACTGCTGTTAAATCTAAAAAGAACACCCGTTAAAGAAGGTTTAAGATCATCCTTACTTACAGCAAAAAGAGTTGAATCAATAATATTTCTAAAAACAGAACCAGAAATAATTATTTTATTTTTTTCTTCAATTTTTGGAGTAGACGGGAACTCTTCTTTTTGTTTACCCATTAGATCATAAGAACCAGAGTTTGTTCTTATTTCAATTTTATTTTTTATATCTACTATTATCGTTATCCTAGTTTCTGAAAGCTCATTTGTTATATCATATAATTGTTTTAAAGGAACAGCAGCTGAACCTTCTTCTTCAATACTTACCGATATTTCTAGATCAACAGTAAGTTCTAAATCAGTTGATCTTAATGTGGTTTTTTCATT
>CACEHW010000074.1 GCA_902559415.1 uncultured Fidelibacterota bacterium | reverse complement strand
AATTTTTTGTTCGCTACTGAAATCTAAAGGAACTCCTGTCAATGAAACTGATTCACCATGCTGGTATGAATTCTTATTTGTTCTAAAAATAAATTCGCTATTATCATTTTTTTTGATTAGCCAATTGGTTATTTTTTTTAATGAATTATCGAAAAAGAAATCAAGCTCTGAATCAGCTAGCATATATTTTAAGGATGATAAATTGATAGAATTCCAAACAGCATATCTAACTAATTTTTTTTCCCCAAGCACAAGTAAGGGATTTATTTTTTCAGAATCAATATATTTAGCATAGATTCCCTTTTCTTGATCTTCAAAATTAGTTAATAATTGAAATAATGGAGTCTGAGGAGGATAAGAATCAGAAGAAAATTGATATTCTCTATTAATGGATGACAAATTATTCCATATTTTTAAAAATTCCCATTTTTTATTATTTGGAGCGTTATTTGAAAGCTGATTAGCCTCCAGATCAATTATCTTGAGATATCTATTTATAGATTTAATTTCTGTTTCAGGACCAGGAACTATAAAAAAACTAGAATTGTGAGATAAAAGCTTTTTCGCGAATACTCTTGTTATAGAATCCCACTTCTTCGCACTTGAGAAAACTGGATTATTATCAAAAATAATAACTTCATATTTTTTTTCTAAAAATGATTTAATATCTTGATTAAAGCTATTTGAATTGACCACGTAGTGATCAACTAAAGTGTTATCTCTCTTTTTAAAATAATTTTTAAGTACTTTTGTATTATGATTAGGTGCTCCAGTTACTAGAGCTATATTATACTGATCTTTCATGACTTGCAGTGTAATTTTTTGTTGATTATTTTGAATATTTATCTCCTCAGGCAAGGCGCTACATTTCACTAAAAATTTATTTTCACCTATTTTATTTGGACTTATTTGAAAACGAACAACTTCGTTTTCTTGATTACCTGAAATTGATATAATCTTTGAACCTATTAATTTATTATTACTATCAAACAATGTAACATTAATTCTATCATCTATTGAACCTAAACTCGATACTGTTACATCAATACTAATATCTTCCCCTTTAACACATAAAGGTGGTATATCTACAGATTTTATTGATACATCTTGCATAGGGGTAATCCCCCCTATACCTACAATGTGAATGGGGACCATAACATCATTTACATAGAAATGTTGAATTGGTAATCCCTGATTGATCTGCCCGTCGGTAAATATAATAGCTCCTGCAAGATTTTGTTGGTAGTCATTTTTAATTTTATCAAATACTAAACCCAAATTCGTAGAATTAGCATCTAATTTCAAATCAGAAATATCCTCCAAAGTATCTAAAACAGAACCAAAAGAAAATGTTTCAACACCTACACCTTTTGCTTTAATCTTAGTTAAAAAGTTTTTGATTCCATTTTTATAAGATATTGAAGAAGGTTGTTTATGATATTTTATACTTAAGGAATTATCTACATATACATGCCAAGGTAAACTATTTTTTTCACTAGCATTATATTTTATTTTAGGATTCCAAATTAAGATAACTAAAAAAAATAAAATTAAAACTCTTAATGAGACGATAATAAAAATTTCTCTAGATTTCAGCACATTTTTAAAAGAGAAATACAAAATTAATACTGATATTAAAAAAACTACAAATATCAAATTGTAAGATGAGACTAAAGACAAATTCAATTTATTTTAAAATTAAAATTAGGATTAATACTAAAGTCGAATTTTGATGATTTACCAATTTCAAATTTTTTTTCACCTAAATAACTAATCATAGCAGCATTATCAGTACAATACTTTAAATCTGGAAAAATGATTTTACTACCTTTAAGGCTTTTGCCAATTGATGATCTCAAAAGTGTATTCTTAGCAACTCCACCAGCTATAGAAATTGTGTTTACACCTGTTAAATCAATAGCTAGTCTCATTTTTGCTACTAAACAATCTATAATTGCTTTTTGATAACTAGCAGCAACATCCTCTAAGCCACAATCCTTGGATTCCTTGAAGGAATCCATAAAATACAGTAATGATGTTTTTAAGCCACTAAAACTAAACTCAATTTCATTACTTTTAATAAGTGCTCTAGGAAATTTTATTTTATTATAATTACCACTTTTTGCACATTTTTCAATTTCAGGCCCTCCAGGATAACTTAGTCCTAAAATTCTTGCACCTTTATCAAAAGCCTCACCAGCTGCATCATCTCTCGTTTCACCAAGTAATGAATAGTCTTCTAATTTATTGATTAGCCATAATTGAGTATGTCCCCCTGAAACGAGAAGACATAAAAAAGGAAATCTTATATCTTTATTATCTAATAAATTAGCAATCATATGAGCTTCTAAATGATTAATTGATACTATCTTAATACCTAATCCTAATGCTAAACCTTTAGCAAAACTTACCCCAGTTAATAATGCCCCTGAAAGCCCTGGCCCGTTTGTCACTGCTATACCATCAATATCGTTAATTTCTACTTTAGTTTGCTCAATAGCTTGTATAGTTAAATTATTTAGTAAGCGCTCATGCTCTCTAGAGGCTGCCTCAGGTATAACGCCACCGAATTGAGTATGAATTAATTGTGACCC
>CACEHW010000073.1 GCA_902559415.1 uncultured Fidelibacterota bacterium | reverse complement strand
GATAATTCTACTAAAATTATTGATTTAAAAAATAATTTTACTCTTCCTGGCTTTATAGATAATCATACCCATCTAATGTGGGGTGGAGCCACTTTAAGAAGCATAGAACTAAAAAATATTAATGATAAAAATATATTTATTAATACTTTTAAAAATTATGTTAATAAATATTTAGAGGACCGCTGGATTGAGGGAGGAAATTGGGATCATGAGAACTGGGGAGGTATGCTGCCTTCAAAATCATGGATTGATAGCGTAACCTTAAACAATCCAGTATTGGTTACTAGAATAGATGGTCATATGGCATTGTCTAATAGTATAGCTTTAAAAAAAGCCGGAATAAATAGATTTACCCCTAACCCACCTGGAGGAATAATAGATAAGGATCCTATAACAGGAGAACCAACAGGTATTCTCAAAGAAAATGCAATTGATCTTGTTCGAAAGGTTATACCAAAAAAGACAAAAGAAATACGTGATGAAATTTTTTATACTTCAATGAAGCATGCTGCGTCTTTTGGAGTAACTCAGGTACATGATATGTGCAGTTGGGATGACCTTCTAACATATAAAAGAAATAAAGATAAATTAACACTTAGAATCAAGGCATACACCTGGTATGAAAACTGGAATAATTTAATTGATTTAATAAAATCAGATGGTGTTGGTGATGATATGCTAAGGTGGGATGGGATAAAAGCAATGGTAGATGGCTCATTAGGTTCAAGAACTGCTTGGATGCACAACCATTATCTTGATGATAAGAATACAAGAGGTGTCCTAATAATAAATGACACCACTTTTTTTAAAAATCTCATAAAAAATATTGATAATAACGATGTTCAATTAGCAGTGCATGCCATAGGTGATAAGGCAAATGATTGGATAATAGATCATTTTTTACAAATAATTGAACACAATGGAATTAAAGACAGACGATTTAGAATTGAACATGCTCAACATTTAACTAATAATGGTATTGATAAGATAATTAAACATGATATAATACCATCCATGCAACCATATGGATGCATAGATGATACTAGATGGATGCATAAACGGATATCAAATGCTCTTATGGCAAGAAGCTATATTTTTAATACTTTTATTCAAAATAATGTTAACCTCACATTTGGCTCTGATTGGGATGTGACTCCATTAAATCCCCTGGAAGGTATATATGCGGCAGTTTCAAGAAAAACATTAAATGGAAAGCACCCTGATGGCTGGTATCCAGAACAAAAAATATCGATATATGATGCTATAAAATGCTATACGAAGAATAATGCATACGCAGGATTCCAGGAAACAAAGTTAGGAGTTTTAAAAAAAGATATGCTCGCAGACTTTGTGGTTTTATCTAAAGACATCACTAGAATAGAAACTAGTGAAATATTAAAAGCAAAAGTATTAAGAACGGTGGTCGGAGGCAAGGATGTTTATGAATCATCAGATTGATTTAAATTCTATCGAGTCATGTACGTAAATACAGAATTAGAACCACATCTAATCTTTTTAATAATTTTTTTAACTCTATCCTGGAGCGCAGCTACTTGGCTTTCTTTGCAAAATAAAAAACTACATTGCGAGTTGTTACCACAGTACCATACTTTGTCTAAATATGGTTTAATAATTGGTACTGCTATTATGATTCTAAATTTATGGTTTTTATCAATTTTTTATCACGAACTAATGTTTGCAATGACAATTATTTTTAGTTCAATAATGATTGGGATGGGTACATATTTAGCTAGATATTTTGAGTGGGTAGTTTTTGTTCAGGATAACAAGAATAATAATTGGGAAAATAAACTTAAATTATATTTTTATGATAACTATGGTAATGGATTGGGACCTAGGAGTACAGAAAAAATACTTAATAGCATGATTCCAAATTGGTGGATTAAACTGCTTCCTAATCATCTTCAGTCACAGATTAATAAAGCACTAGCCGACATATCATCAAAATCAGAAAAATATGCTTTTAATAGAGAAAAAAAACGTTAATTAATTTTATTTTTATAAATTTTTCCCTCTTTCATAACAAAAACAACTTCTTGAAGAAAGCTTATATTCTTTATAGGGTTTCCTTTTACGGCAATTATATCAGCTAATTTACCAGATTCTATAGATCCAAGTTTATCATCGATACCTAACATTTCTGAAGCAATAACAGTGGCAGAACGTATAGCTTCCATTTCTGTCATTCCTCCTCTAACCATATAGAAAAACTCTTTAGCGTTATCGCCATGATATGAAACACCAGAATCTGTTCCAAAAGCTATTTTTATTCCAAACTTATAGGCTGTGGTAAAAGTGTTTAAGAGTCTAGGTCCTATTTCTAGTGCTTTAGGTATGATTATCTGAGGATAATAGCCTTTTTGCTTAGCTTTTTCAGCGACAAACATACCAGCAGATATAGTTGGAATATAATATGTACCATGTTTTTTCATTAATGCAAGAACTTCTCCATCCATTATTGTACCATGTTCAATCGAATGCACTCCAGCACGTATTGCTCTTTTCATTCCTTCAGGACCATGAGCATGAGCCGCGACATGCATATCATAATCTTGAGCAGTCTCAACAATTGCAATTATTTCCTCTTCTGTAAACTGAGGATTTTTACTGTTTTTTGCCACACTTAGAACTCCACCTGTTGCAGTAATTTTTATTAGATCAGCACCATTTTTATATCTTTGTCTAACGGCTTTTCTCGCATCGCTGGGCCCATTTATAACTCCATCCTTAGGACCTAGATCAGATGAAAAAGTCATATTTAAGCCACTAGATGGATCTGCATGACCTCCTGTTGTAGCTATTGATTTTC
>CACEHW010000072.1 GCA_902559415.1 uncultured Fidelibacterota bacterium | reverse complement strand
TTTTCTTACTTAACCCAAAAACATTTGGAGCTTGAAAAAAATTAGGCGGTACACCAAGACTAATAGTCAAATGAACGCCCATTCCCCTGCTAAGCATATCTCCCCCCTTGGGATATTGCCAAGTAACATTTCCTGCTGGGACATCAGAATTATATTCTTTGTATAAAGTATCTATTTCTAAACCAACCTGTCTTATATCTAATTCTGCGCTTCTTTCTGATCTACCGATAAGATCAGGCACCACTACTGACTTCTCAGGAGTCACGATTGTCAATCTTACAGTTCTACCTTCTTTAACTTTCATATTTGTTGAAGGGTATTGATCAATAACCATCCCAGGTTTAAAAGCTGAGGAAAAAAGGGTATCTGAGACTATTCCTCTATGTCCCTCTGAGCTTAAAATATCTATTGCATAATCTAACTGTTTTCCTTTTACATTAACCATGTAACCACCCTGTCCATGTCTAACATAAAATGGCATAATTAAAAAATCTGCAAGAAAAACGCAAATTGTAATAATTACACCTAAGCACAGTAAATAATATTTGAAATTAATATTCAATTGACCTTTTGTAACACGGCTGCAAAAAGACCATCCGTTTTTGTTTTATTTGGAAATGCAAACATAGACCCATTAGAAGTTATCCAATTGTCAGGCAATAATGAATTAGATACTACTAATTTAAAGTCCTTTCTTTTAGCCAAAAAATCATTAATGACATCTTCATTTTCCTCTTTTTCTAAGGAGCATGTAGAATACACAATTTTACCACCAGGCTCTAAATACTTAGACATATTTGCAAGGATTGATTTTTGTAAAACTGACATCTTCTTAATGTCACTTTCTTTTAACCTCCATTTGATATCAGGCCTCCTGCCAATTACTCCTGTTCCACTACATGGGACATCAATTAAAATTTTTTTATAAATAGGATATTCGTCTTTAGAAGCATCTGCTACATACCAATCTATGTTTTTATAATTATGTCTACATATATCTTTTTTACCCTGAGATACCCGATCATTATTTATATCATAAGCATATATCTTTCCATTTACACCTACTTTTTGAGCCATTAAAAGGGATTTAGTCCCTGGCGCGGCACAAGCATCTAATATAAATTCATCTTTTTGAGGATTTACCAAATTAACGACTGCTCCTGATGCAGGGTCTTGTATAGAAATAATACCAGATTTAAATAAACTATTATCTAGAATTTTCTCTCTCCCACTATTTACTTTAAAAAAATATTTTAAATCTTTGTGTTCAACCACTTCAATTTTCTCTTCTAAAAACATAGAATACATTTTTTCAACATTTAACTTTTTGACATTCAATCGTATATACATATCATTTTTAATTAATAAGGTATTACAAAGCTTTAGAGTTTCTGTATGACCAAATTGCAACTCCCATCTCCTAACTAGCCAGTCCGGATATGCTAAATAAACTTTATCTTTAATTAATGTTTTTTTCCAATCATCATTTACATCATTAAATCTTTGAATATTTCTCATAACTGCATTTACCATTGATGCAGACCTTCTATTAATATTTCGTTTTGCTAATTCAACACTTGAATGAATTGCTGCAAAATCAGGAACCGATTTGTCAAATAAGAGTTCGTATAATCCCAGCCTTAAAACATTCCTAAGTTTAGGATTTACATGTCGAATCTTCCTTTTTGATCCTTTTTCTATAATGTGATCAAGTAGTCCTCTAAAGCGAACTACCTCATTGACCGAAGCTATAATTCTTTTTCTATCTTTATTGGAAATTCCAGAATGTTTATTGAATGATTGGTCTAAAAGAACTGGAATTTTTTCTTTAAAAGAATCAAAATGATTTAAAATATTATAAGCAACTTTACGAGTTTGCATCGTATGAAAATGTTTGCCCTTTATCAATAATAGAACCTTTTAAAAAATCTTCAACCTTAAGTCGCTTTTTACCTTCCTGTTGGAGTTCCAGAATTGAGACCATATAGTTTTTTGAATGAACGATCAGCTTCTTTGAATCAATAATGTCTATTTTACCTGGATGAGAAGGTTTTGAATTTTCTCTTAATAATTTTACCTTAAAAATTTTAATTTTTTTTTCTTTGTAAATAGTGTACATCCCAGGATAAGGGCAAAGCCCTCGAACCCAATTATTTATTTTCTCACCTGGCCATGACCAATTTACCTTAAGCATATCCTTATTAATCTTTGGAGCTCTAGTAAATTGTGCATTATCTTGCATTATTAAATTAATTTCACCTTTAACAAACATATCAAGTGATTTAATTAAAGCTTCACCACCTAATTTTGAAAGTTTATTCGATAATGTTTCAAAATTATCATCATTTTCTATTTTTACAGTATCTTGAAATATGATTTTACCAGTATCAACTTTTTTTTCAATTTGAAATATACTTACCCCTGTAAATTCATCTCCATTCATTAACGCCCATTGAATAGGAGCTGCTCCTCTATATTTTGGTAATAACGAAGCATGAATATTTATTGCTCCAAATTTTGGTATCTCTAAATATTTTGTTGGCAGTATCCTATAAGCAACGACAATAAATAAATCCACATTCAATGAAACTAACTCCTGATAAATCTCTTGATCATCAAAAGAACCTAATTCTATTAATTTTATATTATTATCTAAAGCAAATTTGCCAACATCGGTATATTTTAATACCTTTTTCCTACCCATTGGCTTTGGCGGGTTTGATATGATAGCGGCCAAATCATGTTGACTCTCAATTATTTTTTTTAAAGGGCTAATGGCAAAATAAGGATTGCCCATGAATGCTACTTTCAAACTAACAAAGCCTTAATAGTATACTGAAAAATCGAAATGCGCTATAAAACAAACCTTTTATCA
>CACEHW010000071.1 GCA_902559415.1 uncultured Fidelibacterota bacterium | reverse complement strand
TTCGATATAGGAGGATTATAATCCAGATCTCTATTAAAAGTGAAATTCAATCTGCCTAGATTAAAACCACCATCCGTAAATACTAATCTAAGTACATGTTCACCGGCATTTAGCTCAATATTTTCTGTATTTCCACTAAGCCAGTTGTACCAATCACCAGTATTGCCAGCATAAATATTATCACTGATTATGGTTCCATTAATTTCAAAGTGAAATGGACCGCCGCCGCCAGCTATATCAGATGCGTATCTAAATACCAGATCATAATATCCTGCTGTTTGAACATTAACTGTATATTCAACCCACTCCCCGGCCTCTATCCAGCCTAGTGTTGGTCCTTCAGTATTACCAAAATATTCTACATCTACATATTCATCTGTTCTATATGTACCTTCATTATTAAGTGAATTATCAAAATATGTAATGTTCTGACCTAATCCACCCTCAAAGTAATCATATTTTCCTGGTTCTATTACACCAGGAATAATATTTAGTGTGTTATTATATGCTAACTGCTCACCTACGGTTATGGTAATAAAATTACTTAGTCCAAATTCAGAACCAGAAAATATCTTAGCGTATATATTGTGAGTACCAAGGCTTAAGTTAGTTGCTGTGAATTGAAATGGTGGAGTTGAAGACTCACCAAGAAGATCAGAATTATCATAGAACTCTACTCGAGTGATATTATTATTTTCAGAAGAAAAGTTGATAGATATACTTCCATTAACGTAAGCCTGATTAAAATCTGTTTGTATGGTACCAGTAATAGACTCTCCTCTATTTGTACCCATTTCACCAGGTTCCACTGTCAATTGATAACCGTCTGAAAAAGTAACTATGATCTCTTCCTCGCTATAATTATGAGCTACATATGTTATTTGCCCATAGTTATCAAAACTAGTAGCAATTGGCCAGTTTGCTGTGATATTAGAACGATACTGACCAAGGGAATTCATACTATGTAGCCAGTAATACGTTTGAGCATCTGATACACCGAATTTTAAGATCCTGTTAGGATTTGAATTGTAAAGCTCAATCGCAGCGGGCGCATCAATAAAAGATAGATATTTCCAGTAAACGTCATGCCAAAGATTTGGATTAATCTCATTGTTTAAGATTCCAGTATTGCTAGTTATCTCATTCCATAGCATGGAGGTATAATTTAAGTTATGAGCTAAATAAAAAGATCCTCCATGAATTGGATACATTTCAATACCATAAGAGGCAGCTATATCATTTGTCCAGAAAGTACCATTATCATAAGAATTCCCCCACACTCTAGACACCAAACTGTATTGCTGATTATCGCCAAAGTTTCTATTATACATATCAAACCAGTATTCATCAATAGCTGTACGTTCAGTAGTATATAGGTAGATTCCTAGATCTCTAATTTCATCATTCCCTGTAACACTACCCCAATGTATAAGTGCGGAATTAAACTGCATACTTTCTGAGGTAGATTCTTGGTCGTTTCCCTGCGGAAATGTAGCAAAGCCATTTGCCCAACAATGACCAGCAAAAGGACTAAAACTTCTTAAAAAAGGATAATCTGGGTCATTTCTATTAGGAGAGGCAGCATCTCTCACTAGGTGGTTTACCATTTCCCCCCCAGTTATCTGCCCATCCTGGTTCAAATTGCTCAATAAATGATGCAGCATGTATAAAGTATCCCCAATGAAAATGATGGTCATTAATATTATTATCTTGACCGTGTCCTGCAGGGTAGCCTATCAAGGTAGACCAATTAGTATTGTAATAAAAAATAAAAGCAACCTCAGATGTCGAAGCAGTTAACCAGTCCTCAAGTCTTTCCTTAACTGTTTCTATTATTTGATCACGAGCCTCAGTATTACCAATTTCGTGTGCTATACGCCCAGTTTGTATTAACCTATTCATTACCTGACCTTCATTGTATGAGTCAGTCCAAGTTGCTAGTTGATTATTTTCAATTTGGGATATTTTATTTTGTAGTTCAGCAGGGTTGTATAACTCACTGTAATGACCTAATGCTGGAAGAGTTGGTAGTATACCTGTGAAGATATTCTTAGTACTAAAATTATTCCCTCCTAACATCTTTAGCTCTCCTCTAACGCTACCATATGAGTAATCTTCAGGATAAGCTGACTCATCTGATAGATTATTCCATTGGTGAGGAAGTAAACCTTGCAGGAGATTGCTATAAGAACCTTCTTTTATATCGACATCAATATTATAATCCGTGTACATGGTAGAATTATTTTCATTGTATGACCATTCGACAGAAGTATTTTGGGGAAAGACGTAAGCATACTTTTGTAAGTCATTGGCGACTGAATTAATACTGCTCGTATTTTGTGGTAGCATAACTAAAGACCAGTAATTATTACCATTAAGGCTAGATGTATATTTATTACCAGAAACCTGCCACGTGCTCCCTGTTGGTGCATAGATAACAAAATCAGCACCATTCCTAGCATTTTCAACTATAATTTTTTCACCATTTAGTGTAACCTGTCCAAGCCTAATTTCAATTTCCACGGTTGACGCATCATCTTTGGTGAAATACACAAAAGGCATCCCCACTCCTGTTGTTGCTTTAAGAGAATTATCTGAATCTGTCCAATCAAGTGTAACCGTCCAATCAGTAAAATCATAGACCTTTGCTTTCGAAGCACTTAATCCAGTAAGACCAATAATAATTGGCTCTTGATCATCATAGACACCCCAGGGTATATAGCTAACTACCAAACCAGAGGTAATGGTTTTTAGGGCCATAGGGTAATTAAAAAGATTATTCGTATGATCATTTTTTATAATTGCACTCCACCAATCATTTGTCGGTATATGCTTGGTTGCAGCTGGTCCTATTGTTTGTGGCTGCCCAGATGGGTAACCATTTCTTCCTGCTTCATCAGTACCAGGAAATGAAGTTGTATAACTACCTGCGCCAACTTGCACAATCTGAGATAGCAGAACGTTGAAAATAAAAGATATGAAAAATATGTTTTTAGACATAAATAAACTTATGAT
>CACEHW010000070.1 GCA_902559415.1 uncultured Fidelibacterota bacterium | reverse complement strand
TTACAAGAGATAGAATTTATGGAGAAACTGAATGGTGCGGCCAAAAACTGAGATTTATAGACACTGGTGGTTTCATTCCTGAGGATACTGACATTTTTAATTCTGCTGTCAGAGAGCAAGCTAAACTTGCAATATCGGAAGCAGATTTAATTCTCTTAATGATTGATGGTCGAGAAGATGCAACGTCTAGTGACCTTACACTTGCGCAATTTGTTCGAGAGAGTAATCGCCCTTATTTACTCGTTGTGAATAAAGTTGATACAATGAAATATGATAATATAGTTCAGAATTATTATCATCTTGGTGTGGGTGACCCAAACCCAATTTCCGCATTGAACGGTAGAATGACAGGTGACCTACTTGATACTATTTTAACCAAACTTGGGTTAGGAGTATCAACTGAAGAGCATGAGCTCTCAGAAAGCTTAAGGCTCGCAATTGTGGGAATGCCAAATGTTGGAAAATCTTCATTAACAAATGCACTCCTGCAGCGGGAGCAAACAATAGTAACACCAATTGCTGGTACAACAAGAGACTCAATAGATTCATATTTAAAATGGCATGGTAAAGAAATAACATTAGTTGATACTGCAGGGTTAAGAAAACTCTCAAAGATTAAAGATAAAATAGAGTATTACAGTACTCTACGAACTCAAAATGCAATTTTTAATTGCAATCTTGCTTTAGTATTAATCGATGCAGAAAAAGGTTTTGGGAAGCAAGATAAATCCATCGTTGACCAAGTTATTAGTAAAGGGAAAGCACTTATTTTCATTGTGAATAAGTGGGATAAAATTGAAAAATCAACAAGTACAATGAAAGAATTTGAAGAAGAGGTAAGGTCTCAATATAGAGAGCTAGATCATTTTCCAATTTTATTTATCTCTTCCACTACAAAACAAAGGATTAATAAAGTTTTAGAAGTTGCTTGGACAGTTTATGAACGTTCAAAGAAGACTATTCCGACAAATAAATTAAATGTACTAATCGAAAAAGTAATGAATGAGAACCCTCCTCCAGCTGAGAAGGGTAAAGTCATCAAAATAAATTATTCAGTTCAGGTACACAAGCAGCCAGCTGTTATCGCATTATTCGCAAATTATCCAAGATTAATTAAAATTTCATATCAGCGGTATTTGATGAATCAAATAAGATCACATTTTGATTTGAAAGGTATCCCAATAAGATTATCATTTAGAAAAAAATAATAGGAGCAGGCGGGGTGAAACCAAAGAGGAGGACGGGTATCATTTAAAAAAAGCCTACTCCTATTATTACTATTATTAACCAGTAATAATAATAAATGTTCCAAGTTTTTGTTTATCTCTGTCTAAAAATATAGAGTTGAAAATAAAAAACTAGTTATCAGGCTTCTTTTTTTACCACAAAAATCTGCGCCTTACCTTTTCCTTTTAGTTCTACATCTTTTTTTAATTCATAGTCGTAAGATTTTTTAAGGAATGACTTTGTTTCTTCTGAGCAGTTTACTCTCATCCTATCTCCGCTATTTTCTAATCTAGCGGCAATATTAACAGAGTCACCCCATATATCAAATTCACTGGATGTCTTTCCCGCTATTATTGGCCCAGTATGAACCCCAATTCTTATTTCCCAAGGTTCATTACCTAGAGCTTGCTGCTGGAAATTGATACCTCTTACGTAATTAATCATTTCTATAGCCGCTTGGACAGTTCTATCTGCATGATCTGAATTAAGATCCGGTATACCTCCTACAGCCATGTAAGCATCTCCAATAGTTTTTATTTTTTTTATTGAAAACCTTTCCATTATTTTATCAAAACCACTGAAAAATGAATCTAAAATTTCAATCAGTTGACCTGGATCTAGTTCTTCAGTTTTCTTTGTAAAACCAACAAAGTCAGAAAATAAAACTGTCGCTGAAGAGAAATATTCTCCTTCAATTTTTTCTACATCTGTTGGCGCTTCACTTTGGATATATGTAGGGTCTACAGTAGACTCATAAATATTAATGAATTGATCTGCCAGCATTCTAAGTCCATCAATTTTTGTATGTTCAAGTGTTTTAGGATTATCATCAAAAACGCAAAATGTTCCAAGTGTAAATCCTTTGTTCGATATAATAGGACTTCCAGCGTAAAATCGTGGAAAATTTGGAGCAAGAGCGTAGGCATGCTTGGTTCTTTCATCAATAGATACATCGCTAATAACTAATGGTTTTGAATTATTATTTAGTACGTGAGAACAAATAGCTAGCTTCCGTGGTGCCTCTTTTGTCATTACCTCTGTAGGTAGGTCTTTCCCGTAGCTTACTTTACAATGCTGTGTCTCATTATCTAAAATATGAATAGCTGATTGTGTACATCCTGTTAATGTTGCTGCTAATTTTGGAAAACTTGAGAAACGCTTATCTTTTTGGATATTTTTTTCAATTAATTTTAATCTTTTGAGGTCTTGTAATCTCTCTTCTTCATTTGCAGGAATTTCTGCAGGAACATGTCCAGCTTTAATTGCTGCTTCAGCTATTTTATTTCCAATAAATTTTCTAATTAAACCCATCAATAGAATTTCGTGTTTTTTATCTAGCCAGGCTAAACTATTATTTAAGGATTTTTATTTAGTAAGTGGGATAGAGGCTACCTTAGACCAAGAATCAAGATCTTCTGAAGTAAAAATATTTCCATTATCAGTAACGGCAGTGAAGAATTGCTTTATGTCGTCACCGTAGGTAGTCCTACCAAATGAAATAAATTTTTGAGTTTTGGATAATTGAGTGACAAGTTTTACTTCGTCTCCAAGTTTTTGAGGGTTTTTATTTTCAAATTTAAAAAGTTTTCCAGATGATGTAAGATAAGCAAAACCAGTTATTCTAGGGGCGATACCAAAACTATACGCAACAGTTCCAACAACAGATTCACTGTTGGATGATTTGATAGATTCTTCTATTTTGATAATTAATTCATCAGGAATACTCTTACCATCTTTACCCTTAGGACCTTGAGGACCTTTTGGGCCTCTAGATCCTGCTGGGCCTACAGGTCCAGGATCCCCTTTTGGACCAGGAGTGCCAACAGGTATGCATCCTATGGTAAATCCTAAAAAGATTATGAGAATACTTTTAATCATATATTTAATGATTTCCT
>CACEHW010000069.1 GCA_902559415.1 uncultured Fidelibacterota bacterium | reverse complement strand
GAATCTACTAAATTTATTTTCTGATAAGAGTAAGGATGAAGCTCAATACCTAAGGCATATTTTTGTTTTATTGGTATAATAAATTGAGCAGACTGCAAATTCGAATATCCATTCTTTGAACTATTTTTTAATGAAGATTCAAAACCATTATAAGAAATCGATAAAAATGTAAATCTAAGATTAGACCAGGTTGTGGGATTTGAAAGAGAAATACCACTACGATATGAAGGCACTAAACCGATAGAACTAGCACCAGCCTCTGAAGGAGAGGTCCAATTCTGAAGAGCTCCTATACCAAAACCATTAAAAGGGCCTTGTGCTAGAGAAAAAGATAACAAACATAATAATATAATTATACTGCTACGGAGACACATAAAATATCTCCAACTTATTATTAAAATTATCTAAATCAAAAATAATGCTCTCAAAAAGGTCATTATTTGTGCTTGATGAAAATTTAAACCCAGTATTTTTTAGAGAATCAGTCATTAAAATAGATTGTAGATACGATTTCAATGACAGTTCCAATTCTCCTCCAACAATAGAGGCTGAAGAGAAATGCATATTTAAATTATCAAAAGGATCTGAGTTGAAAATGTTAGACACAGTGTCTGGACTTGTTTTCAGAGGATCCATTCGAACTGAAAAAGATTCCAAGGAGTCATTTGAGCCATATAGAGTTAGGTTTGCAGATCGAATAACGGAGTATGGTGGCAATGATAGTGAATCAAAAGGGATATCCAATATAGCCCGGCTACCTCTGGCTCTGCTCAAAAAAATTGAATTATCTTCAATCGCATCAATTTCAACTGTCTCTATAACTGATATATCTTCTGCAACATAAACTATTCTAGTTAATGAGTCTATTATTGACGAATCGGGATCAGATCCAATTTCACGTCTGTAATAAACCTCAATTTTAGGATCTAAACTTCCAGAACTGTATTCTCTGCTAAATAGCTCTACAAAAGAATCAATTTGCTGAGGTCCAAGAGAAATCGAGAATGTTCTATGCAAATTTGCTGTATCAATAAGCGATTCAACAGAACTGCTTATATCCCATACTAAAACAGTTTCTTGAAAATGACTGATTGTATCAGAGGTATCAGATATTATACTTACAGATGGAAGGCCTAAATTATTCCACTGAGTCAAATCAATTTCGCTTAAATCTGTAACAAGACTTTCATTCTCATCAAAAATTGAATCATTAGAAAAATGTAGATTCAAATCAATATCACTTGAAATCAAACTATCTCCAGAAAATACTTTAAAAAACATACTGTCAACAGTTACAGTGGAATCAAAAAATATATTCCAACCATCTGATGAAAAATTAAATAATGAACGCGAAAAAGAAAATTCTTCTTGAGAACCAATGTATAATTTATTATAGTCACTTATTTCTGGAGATATCTGATAACTATATCCAGATATATCAGTGATTATGAGAGTGTCAATAGATTTACCTATATTAGATAAATCTGTTTGGATTGGTTCCTCAGAGCAATTTGTTGATATAAATAAAAACGATAACAAGCCTATATAAAATAATAGTCTAGTAAAATTCATTAATTGATTCTTTAAAGTTGAGTTTTCTACTTAGAGGTAATATCAGATATAACTTGATTCAAAGATTCTGTTATAGCATAAAAATCTACATCATCGGCATCTTCTTGATTAAATACAGTTATTTTATGTTTATTATCTTTGAGGGCAGCTTTTTTTAATAGTCTTGTTGAAATTTTTTCTCCTGGCCTATCCATTATTAAAATAGCATCAGAGTTATAGCTGGCAACATCATAAATATTTAATTTGTTACCTTTAATATTAGGATGGATCTCAACACCCATATCGACAAGTTCAGATCTTTCTATTTTTGAATACTCATCAAAATCATGAATCACCAAAACAGTTTTAATTTTCTTATAAAAATCATTTATTCCCTCATACTCGTTTTTGTAATAATTTGGAATTAGAGCAGATTGCCATCCATTGCATACAAAAATATCTGGAACCCAGAAAAGATGAGGAAGAGTACTTAAAACTGATTTCGAATAATATGCATAGCGCTTTGCATTATCCATTAAAATTCTACCATTTTTAGATTTATATAATAAATTATTTAGTGGTTTAAACCATTGTTCACTTTCTAGAAAATATACCTGAACTCTAGTTTTCGGAATGAAAGCACTCTTAGCACTGGCAATTTCATCTACACCACAAAATGAAAAAGGTATTTCTCTCAGTCTAATTACCTCTCTAAGAATATATTTACGTTCACTGATAAAACCATACTTAGGCAATATTGTTCTTATATCGTGACCTAACTCTTGAAGCAAAGTAGGTACAGCTGTAGAGAAAGGTCCTAGGCTGGAAACATTTGCAAAAGGGACAATTTCAGTTGTACTAAAATATATTTTTTTATTTTTAGCCATAATTTATTTAAGGTATCAGTTAATCTAAGGAGAGCTTTCTTAGTGCATCTTTAGCTTTAGGATAATATTCACTTCCAGGAAAATAATCTATAAGTCTCTGGAACTCATTTTTTGCTTTTTCAATACTACCCATGCTTTGATAGGATAAGCCTAATTTAAGTTGAGCATCATCATCTTTATCCGTGCCAGCATAATTAAATACTTTCACAAACTCTCCAATTGCTCTTTTGAAATCTTTTTTTGAATAGTAGCACTCAGCAAGCCAGTATTGGCAATTATCTGCTAAATCATTAGTAGCATCAGAACTAACTAACTCGGCAAAACCTTTAATTGCATTATCGTATTCTTGATTTTGAAAATATCCTAAACTTTTCATGTAATGTTTTTTATACTTTGCCGCATTGAACTGCGGTTCAATTGATGGCTGATTTCCTAATTTCATCTGAGACATTTCGTTATAACTATTAGTTAACGTAACAATTTTATTTTCAATCATTACTAGTTTATTATATATCTCAAGTGAAGTACTATCCATAAATTTTGCTTGATTTTCTAATTTGGCAATTTTTTTGTTTAGCGTGTTAATACGCTTCATCATTACAACAGTAATTGAATCTTGCTGTGCCTTACTACTGACAGATTTTCTAAAAGCAGACATGAGTTCTGGTAATAGTAGCCGATCATTAAATTCTAACGAATCAACAAGGACCCTGACCCTATCAATCTTTGCATTTAATCTTCTGAGTTCTTTGTCATAATTCTTAGAACTTTGAGAAAAAGAAAAGTCATTTATAGAAAATATTAAAATAAAAAGAACACTAATTTTAAATAGTTTAATCA
>CACEHW010000068.1 GCA_902559415.1 uncultured Fidelibacterota bacterium | reverse complement strand
ATTCTGAAAAAAATAATTCTACCTCCTCTGATATAAAATTTACAGTCCCAGTTTCAGGGATTGAATGTAATAAAACTGGAGGGGTATCATCTTTGGGTCCCCCCGATGGAGACTGAATTGCTGCGCAGGAGTAGACACTGCAAAGGCAATGAAAAACAAAGAAAAAAAGAATAATTGTTTTGCTATTAAATAACTTCATTAATATCAGGTAGTCATAATTTAAAGGTGTCTGACTTTAAGTCTATAGTATTCTAATATGCCATTAGTTCCATCTTATATAAAAAAACTCGAAAAATATAAGCCCGGGAAATCTATCCAAGAGGCAGAACTGGAGAGCAAGGCCTCAAACTACATAAAATTATCATCAAATGAGAATCCATTTGGACCAAGCCCGATGGCAATTGAAGCAATCAAAAACATATATAGCTCTTTAAATAGATATCCTGATGCGAACGGGTTTGCTTTGAGAAGTAAACTAGCAAAAAAATTCAATGTTAAAACAGATAATGTTGTTATAGGATCAGGGTCTGAAGGCATAATGTCAAGTATTATGCGAACATTCTTATTAAGCGATGATGAAATCATTGGCTCAGAAGGATCATTTATTGGCTTTCGGGTATTGGCCAATGCTTCTGGAAGAAAAGTTCATTGGGTTCCGATGAAAGAAAAAAAATATAACCTAGAAAAAATGGCTGAAAAAATTACAGATCACACTAAGATAATTTATATTGCTAACCCAGATAATCCCATGGGGACATATATTACTAAATCCGACTTCGATATTTTTTATGATTATGTTCCCAAAAGAGCTCTTATTATTTTAGATGAAGCCTATTATGAATATGCTCAAGATCAAGTTGACTATCCCGACTCTATGTTTTATCGTTATGACAACGTGATTACTTTAAGAACATTTTCTAAAGCTTATGGCCTTGGTGGATTACGATTAGGGTACGGTTTTGCTCATGATTATTTGGTTGAAAATTTAAATAAAGTTAAACCTCCTTTCGAACCATCGCTACCAGCTCAATCTGCTGGCATCGCTGCTCTTGATGATAATCAATTTTTAGAAAAAACAATCGAAGAAAATAAAACTGGGATGAAATATTTATCAAAAGAATTTGAATCTTTAAGTATAGAATTCATTACTAGTTATACAAATTTTATTACTACAGTTTGGGAAAACAGTAATGTAGCTGAAAATATAGTTGATAAACTTTTAGAAAGGGGAATAATAGTTAGAAAACTGTCATCCTTTGGTTGGGAAAATTGTATTAGAATCACTATAGGAACTTCTAAAGAGAACGCAATTTTAATTAAAGTATTAAAATCCATTATATAGCAAAATATTTTTATGAATAATTATAAAATTCATGCCTTTGATCATTGTGAACTTTATGTGGGGAATGCAAAACAAGCAGCACATTATTATCAATATGCATTAGGCTTTACTCCTATATCATATTCAGGGCTTGAAACTGGCTCTAGAAAAAAAGTCAGCTATGTCATGCAACAAGGAAAAGTAAGGTTTGTTTTAAGCTCACCATTAATACCAGGTACTGAAATTGGTAAACACCTCGATCAACATGGTGATGGAGTAAAGGATATTTCTTTTACAGTTGATAGTGCTGAAGAGGCATGGAAAGAAACGACCGCCAATGGAGCAATTAGCATCTCAAAGCCAAAACTAATTGAAGATAAAAATGGGAGAGCTGTTATTGCGACGATTAAAACATATGGAGATACCACACATACTTTTATTGAAAGAAATAACTATAAAGGCTCATTTTTACCAGGATTCAAAAAATTAAAAAAATCTAAACTTGATCAATCTGTCGGAATTATTCATATTGATCATATCGTTGGAAATCAGCCAGATGGGAATATGAAATCAGTATGTGAATTTTATGAAAAAATTTTTGGATGGCATCGTTTTTGGTCTGTTGATGACAAAGATATATCAACTAAATATAGCTCTTTAAAATCAATTGTGATGGCGAATGATAATGAAATAATAAAAATGCCTATAAATGAACCTGCTAGTGGTTTAAAAAAATCTCAAATTCAAGAATATATTGATTTCTATAAAGGACCTGGCGTTCAACACATCGCTTTATCTACAAAAGATATAATAAGTACAGTAAAAAAATTAAAATTAAATGGTGTTGAATTTCTCCCTACCCCAAAATCTTATTATAAAGATTTGATTAATAGAGTAGGTGAGATCAAAGAGGATTTAAAAGAGATCGCGGAAATGGGAATTTTGATTGATAGTGATGAAAAAGGATATATGTTGCAAATTTTTACAAAACCTATACAAGATCGCCCAACATTGTTTTTTGAAATAATCCAGCGAAAAGGGTCAAATAGTTTCGGCAAAGGAAACTTTAAAGCATTATTTGAATCTATTGAAAGAGAGCAAAATCAAAGAGGAAACCTATAAAATAATGAAGCTAGCTACATATAAAAAAAACGGATAATTCAGATCAAATTTTTGGTTTTAAAAAAAATGATACATTAATTGATATTAATGAGCTATCTAAACATATAAATGAAAATTATAATGATAATCAATTCTTATTAATCCCTAAAACACTAAAAGAAACTTTAAAAAATTGGGACGAAAACTTTAAAATATTAAAAGAGCTAGAGAATAAAGTTGAAGAAAATGATTTAAATCTTTTTTCTATAAAAGAATCTGAGGCAATCATTCTCCCACCAGTGCCTGACCCGCCTTCATTCAGGGATTTTTATGCTTTTGAACAACATGTTCGAGCAGCAAGAAAATTAAGGGGTCTAGAAATGAACCCAGATTGGTATAAAATAGCTATTTTTTATTTTTCAAATCCAAACTGCTGTTATGGACACAATCAAGATATCCCCTATCCTAAAAATACAATGGAACTTGATTTTGAATTAGAATTTGCTGTAATTATTGGTAATGGTGGTTCTAATATAAAATCTAAAGATGCAAACAATGTCATTGCTGGTTATACAATTTTAAATGATTGGTCTGCTCGTGATTTGCAAAAAGAAGAAATGCCTATGAACCTTGGCCCCGCGAAAGGCAAAGACTTTGCATCAAGCTTTGGGCCATACATGGTCACCCCAGATGAAATTGATGAACATTGGGATGAAAAAGGTAAATTGAACCTAAGAATGACATGCCACGTTAACGGGAAACTTATTTCAGACGGAAATACAAATGATCTCTACCACTCTTTTGAAGATATGATCGAACGCGCAAGCATGAATACAAAACTCATTCCTGGAGAATATATTGGTTCTGGGACAGTTGGAACTGGATGTATTCTAGAATTAAGGCCTGAAAATACAGGTGGCTGGATAGAAAAAGGGGATACCGTA
>CACEHW010000067.1 GCA_902559415.1 uncultured Fidelibacterota bacterium | reverse complement strand
AAGTAAAGTATCTAGTGGAAGTATAAGTATGTATCTTGCTGAAATAGGCCAGTATAACCCTCTTCCTCCAGAGCGCGAAGTTGAGCTTGCTATAAGGATTCAAAATAACGATGAAGCTGCAATGAAAGAGCTAGTTGAAGCGAATCTTCGTTTTGTTGTTTCTGTTGCTAAAAAGTATCAAGGTAACGGATTATCTCTTGCTGACATAATAAACGAAGGTAATTTAGGTCTAATTAAAGCTGCAAAACGTTTTGATCACACCCGAGGATTTAAGTTTATTTCTTACGCGGTATGGTGGATTCGCCAATCTATACTTCAAGCTCTTGCAGAACAATCTAGACTTATACGTCTTCCACTAAACCGTGTTGGTACTATTACAAAAATTACCAGAGCAGCAGAAAAATTAGAAGCTGAAGTAGAAAGGCAACCTAAAGGCGATGAGATAGGAAATCAGCTAGAAATGAGCGGCGATGAAGTACTCATGGCAATGCAATATTCTAGAAGGCATAGTTCACTCCACTCTCCATTTCAGGATGGTGAGAATAGTAGCCTTTTAGACATTATTGAAGATGATCAAGCAGAAGAACCAGAAGCAAATATTATGCGTGAGTCAATGAGTGAAGAGGTGACGGGAGCGTTAGAGACTTTATCTGGAAGAGAAAGATCTGTCTTGGAGATGTACTTTGGTATAAATCGTGACAGTGCTATGACACTGAATGAAATTGGAGAAGAGTTTGACCTTACTAGAGAAAGAGTTAGGCAAATAAAAGAAAAAGCTATTCAGCGGTTAAGACATAGATCTAGGAGTAAGAGTCTAAGGAGATACTTAGGATAACTTGTAAAAAAAGGAGCTTATGCTCCTTTTTTTATTTGCTCAGTCCATATTATCTATAATTCTAAATGATAATGGCCATTAGGATTCAATTATAATAACTTCTGTATAATATTTAGAGGGACGTATATTGAAAAATATATTTTTATTCATAATATTTTTATTTTTTCAACAATTTTTGATTGGATCTAATTCTACTCCAAATAGACAGGTAGATATTCTTCATTCTATTATTGATATTAAAGTTGATATCATATCAGAACAAGTAATCGGCAAAGTCTCGCATAAATTTAGCCCTTTGGGAACTTCTGTCTCTTCATTTGACCTAGATGCAGAAGATATGGTGGTAAGGAGGGTTCGTCTTGGTAATAAAGATGTACCTTTTTTTCAAAGCGAACAAAAATTGCATATAGACCTTATTAAAAATTATTCATGGTCTGATACGCTTAATGTAACCATAAACTATACAGCAAATCCCAGAACGGGACTTTATTTCTTTCAACCAGACTCATTATATCCAAATAGAAAATTGCAAGCATGGACTCAAGGGGAAGAAACTGACAACCATCATTGGGTTCCTCTTTATGATTATCCAAATGAGAGAGCCACTTTTGAATGCAAAATTACAGTAGACAAAAATCTTAAAGCTATATCTAATGGTGAGCTAGTCTCAATCAAGGATAATAAAGATGATACCAGGACATATCATTGGAGAGAAAATTTTGCCATGGTCAGTTATTTAATATCATTTGTAATTGGTGATTATGTTAAAGTTGAAGAAAACTACAAAGACCTCCCAGTGGCTTATTGGGTCTATCCTGAAAATCAAAATGAGGCCTTTCGCTCTTTTGGTAAGACCCCAGACATGTTAGATTATTTTAATAAGCTAACCGGCATCTCTTATCCATTTGAAAAATATGATCAGGTCATCGTTTCTGAATTTATGTGGGGTGGTATGGAAAATATAACACTAACGCATAATACTGATAGGACAATGCATGATTCCAAAGCTCAACCAGACCATAGTAGTGATGGTCTGGTTGCACATGAACTTGCTCATCAATGGTATGGCAATATGATTACAACTCGAAATTGGGCCAATATCTGGCTTAACGAGGGCTTTGCAACTTATTTTTCAAGATTGTATTTAACAAAAGACCGTGGAAAGGATGAGGGCGATTATATTCGGTTTAATGAGATAAGAGGTTTTAAGGGTGCTGACAAAAGAAAAAGAAGACCTACAGTAGATTATAATTATGAAGAGCCATTTGAATTGTTTAGTAGTCATGTATATGCTAAAGGGAGTCTAATATTAAACATGTTGCATGATGTTTTGGGTGATGATGCCTTTTGGAGGTCAATAAAACACTATACTGCCAAAAATAAACTTAAAAATGTAGAGACTGTAGATCTAAAAAAGTCAATTGAAGTAACAACTGGCCAAAATTTAGACTGGTTCTTTAAGCAATGGGTATATGAACCTGGTTTCCCCGAGTATGATGTTTCATGGACCTATAACCAAAGAAATAAACTTTTATCATTGCATGTAAAGCAGGTCCAGGATCTTAAAACTACAAGTTTATTTAAAATGCCTATTAATGTTCTCATTGATAATGGTACAGTAGAAGAACATGTAATTTGGGTTGAAGATTTAGATTCAGTTTTTAAGATTCATACTGATAAGAGGCCAAGGATGGTCGTATTTAATTCGGGGCTTAAGGTTCCTTCAAATTTAAAAATGCAAAAATCTGTATCTGATCTCAAATATCAATTAATTAATGCACCTAATGTACTTGATAGAATATGGGCTGCTCAACAACTTTCAAAAAAGAAAGGTAGAAAAATTGTAGAATATGCATTACTAGAATCTGCTAAGTTAGACTCTTTTTGGGCTGTTAGGTCCGAGGCATATTCTTCATTAGGGAAATTAAAAACCAAAGCCAGCCAAGAAGATTTTCAATGGATAAAAAATAATGAAAAAGACAATAGAGTCAAAAGGTCATTTATTCGTTCATTAAGGCATCAAGTAAATGACGATGATGTCAGTAGGTTTTTAGAGGATATTATTATTTCAGATACTAGTTATTATTCCATTGCTGATGCGATGAGGATTCTTTCTGTTATTGATTCATCAAAAGCAAAAGATCATGTTACAAATTTGCTTAGTACTGAATCTCATAATGATGTAATAAGAAAGTCTGCCCTTTCTTATTATGGGCAAGTTAAAACTATGTCTAACTACAATCGCTTAAAAGAATTAGCACAATATGGAAAATTTAGTTGGGCCTCTAGATCAACGATAATATATGAACTATCTAAATATCAAAAAACGCGTCCAAAGACCTATGATTATATTTTATCATTTTTTGATGATAAAGATCGTTTTGTGAGGATGGCTGTGATAGCTCAAATTGGTAATTATGGTAATGAGTCGAATTATGGACTTTTAGATGAAATGGTAGAAAAAGATCCTGTTTTATCTATTAATTCAAGAAGGGCAAAAGCTAAAATTCAAAAAAGAAAAAATAGTGTATCAAAAAAATCAAAAACACAAACAGCAGAGCAATTAAACAAAAAGATTAATGCTATAAAAAACATATTACTTGATTAATGAGTGGTTACTCAATCTGGTTAGATTTAGAAAAAG
>CACEHW010000066.1 GCA_902559415.1 uncultured Fidelibacterota bacterium | reverse complement strand
AGATGATTTAGATATTAATTCTCGATTTTGTAATAAATGTGGTTCAATAGTTAATGTATAACATCTATTTAAAAGTAATAATAACTTCACTGATATTTATTTTTTCTTGCTCAACAAAAGCAAAAGAAGTACAAAGCTGGGATGAGTCAGAAGAAGTAACAGATAAAGAAAATTTCTTTGTTGAAACATTCGCAGATGGTTTTGAAGTTCCATGGGGAATGGCCTTCCTCCCAAGTGATGACCTACTAGTTAGTGATCGTAACGGCACTTTATGGAAGATTAATAAAAATGGTAATAATAAAGAAAAAATTTCTGGTGCACCTGAAGTTAGATATAAAGGACAAGGTGGATTACTTGACATTCAAATTCATCCAAATTTTAATAAAAATAAATATATTTATATTGGTTATTCAGATTATTTGAAGCATAAGAAAAATAGATCCTTTACAGCTATTATTAGAGCAGAATTAAAAAATAACGATCTAATTAATACTAAAACAATATACAAAGCTGATGAAAGGTTTTATACCAGTAGTAAGATTCATTATGGCACACGAATAATATTTGACCAAAAAAATTATTTATATTTTTCAATTGGGGATAGAGGTAAAAGAAAAGAAGCTCAATCGCTAACAACTCCTAATGGGAAAATTCACAGATTAAATGATGATGGATCAATCCCAGAAGATAATCCCTTTGTAAATAAAAAAGGTGCCATAAAATCAATCTGGACGTATGGAAATAGAAATCCACAAGGCCTAGCTATTAATCCAAAATCATCAGTTATTTATGAAACAGAGCATGGACCAAAAGGTGGTGATGAACTAAATATTATTTTGAAAGGCAATAATTATGGCTGGCCAGAAATAACATACGGAAAAAATTATACTGGGACAAAAATAACAAATTATACTCACAAAGATGGAATGGAACAGCCAGTTATCCATTGGACACCATCAATTGCAGTGTGTGGTATGGACTTTTATGATGGAAAAGAATTTAATAATTGGAAAAACAACTTGCTGGTGACTTCACTTAAGTTTGAAAACTTATATAGACTAGAACTAAGAAATAAAAAAGTTATTAATCAGGAACTGATTCTATCTGCTGGTGGTAGAGTGCGGGACGTTGAAACTGGCCCTGATGGATTTATTTATGTAGCTGTTGAGGATCCAGGTAGAATCATTCGATTAAGACCACATAAAAAATAACTATTGCCAATATTCATCGATAAAGCTATTCCAATTTTTTTTCATTTGATTTGGAACAGGAAATGTATAATCATGTAGAGTGCACTTAACTCTACGACCATTAGATATCTTTTTCATTTGACCTCTAGTTACTAAATATGATAATACCTCTACAGCCTCATTCCCTTTTTTTAATCTATTAGATTCGCGTTTAGAACTCAATTTTATTTCTTCATTATCTAAAAAAAATGATAAAGTTTGACCATCTGGAATAGATAATTGTTCTGTACCATAATACGATACCCTAAGATAAGGCACTTTTAATGAAGAAATTACTATATCCATATCAACCGATATTTTTTCATCTGGTATAAAGAACCCGTTTGATTTTTGACGAATCATATAAGTACCAGTATAGCGATTTTCTTTTTTTAAGACCCTGTAATCATTTTTAGCATATTGTACAGGTTTATACTCGACAGTCCGCTTATTAAAAAAAGAAGTACATGACGTAAAGATAATTAATAAAACGTTAACAAATAGTAATTTTTTGATTGTAGAACCTCTGAGCACTATTAAAGCATTAGCATTATATAATTATGTTGGTATATAAGTTAGCATGAATAAATAAGAAACTAAATGAGTTCATTTATATTTTGAAAGAAGAGAGGTAGTTATAATGTTCCATAGATTCTTCAAATAGTTTAATATGATTTATGTTAAGATTTTCATTCCGTTTATTGTACGGTCTAAAGCCATCAGAATTAATAACATTTGTATACCAATGAGAAGCCCAAACTCCATCTGTATCTCTTATCCCCTTTGGCCATTTTAACATTTTATTTGAAAAATCTATTTCAAGATAGTTACATAATTTTTTTAGTAAAACTTTTGGATCTAATAGAATATCCATTGAATCAAATATTGCTGGAGTGACACCAGTTATATTTTTTATTTTTTTAAATAACTGAACTTGCTGTAAAAACCCTAAATCCTTTGCATTTTTTATTTCATTTTTTTTAGAATAACTTATAATAACCTCTTTAGGATGTCGAATTAAAAAACAATTTTTAAAACTTTTTACCCATTTCATATCATTATTTGGCAAAATGTGATGTGCCATATGTTTTTGATAATAGATTGTTGCGTTATCTGGTAATTCGCTAGTTATTTCTTCAACAACCTCATGCCAATTATTACTTTGAGATTTTAGAATTTGGTCTTTACCTGGATGTACTAAGCCAGAATTTTTTAAATAGTAAGCATAAAAAGGCTCATCGATTACTATTGTATCTTCACGATTTTCAAAAGATCTCATCATGGCAGTAGAGATATTTCGCGGTCCAGACCACATTGCTATTCTAGTTATATTCCTGGGTTTCATAGATATTAATTTTTGTTTATATCTTCGTGATATAATTTAGATAAAGCTCTTGTCATGTTACCTATTTTAAACTTAACACTATCAATTTCAACTACAGGAATTAAACCCGAAAAAGTTCCAGTTACAAATGCTTCATCAGCACCATATACATCTTCGATCCCAAAATTTTTTTCAAAAATTTTTATATTATTATTTTTACATAATTTTATAACAGACCCTCTAGTAACTCCATTTAAGCAAAATTCTCCAGATGAGGTCCATACCTCTTCCCCTCTTACTATAAAAAAATTTGTTGAATTGCATGTTGATACAAAACCTCTAGGGTCAAACATTAATCCTTCATCTACTCCTAATCTATCTGCTTCAATACACGCACTTATGCAATTCATTTTACTCAACGAATTAATTTGGGGATTCTGAACAGCGCTATCTCTTTTGGTATTCACAGAGGCAAGTCTTATACCATTATCAAAAACTTCTCTGTTGGGCTTTTTATATTCAGGAATAATTACAACAGTTGGATTTCCTATTGTTACTTTAGGATGTTGATATGGAGTACTTTTGATACCTCTTGATACAATCAATCTTATATGAGTATCTGACTGCATATTGTTCTTTTTTAATGTTTGCCAAATAGCTTCTTTTAATTCATTTTTACTCAAATGAATTTTCATAGCTATTGACATTGCACCATTAAATAAACGATTAATATGATCATCTAAATGAATCAACTTGTTATTATTTAATCTTATACCTTCCCAGACTCCATCCCCAAGCAAAAATCCACTATCAAATACCGATATTTTTGCCTCTGACCGAGTAAAAAAATCACCATTAATATAAATTAAAATATCATCATTGCGTTTATCTGCGATATAATCATGAGTTGAGGCCATTACAAATCCTTATCTATTTAAATTTTATTTGTCTTAAT
>CACEHW010000065.1 GCA_902559415.1 uncultured Fidelibacterota bacterium | reverse complement strand
CATTAACATTACCTTGTGCTGTGAGCTCAGGAATTAAAACCTCTGGATGTGTATTTACAATAACATCCTCAGAAAGTGCACCCTCATCATTATCCGGGTCAATAGAATTAATACTAAACTTATACTCTTTACCCCAATCTAAAGAATCTATGTAAATTAATTCCTCTTGCTTAGAGATTAAAACACTATCTCTGTAAATAGCATATTTCTCAACATTTGGTATTGCTATCCACTCTAATGTGACGACTCTACCACTTCCCTCTGTTTTAAGTGTACCCATTTTAACGCTTGGTTTTAAAATTGGATATTGATAAGAGGATTTTTGTTTTTCTTTATTTGATTCTGGTCCTTCAAGGTCATATAAGTCCCAGGCCCTTACATGATACTCATAAAATTTACCGGGAGCAACGTTGTCAATGTATTCTGTATCTTTAATTTTATCTGCAATAGGTTTATTATTTTTGTAAACAGTGTAAGATTCTGCATGTGGGAGTGATCTCCATTTTACTAAAACACGTTGAACACCTCTCTTTGCAACTAATTTTGGTCTTAAACCATCTGTAGATAAATTTATATTAGGACTTTCATCTTTATTTTTTATGGTAATATTTATCCCACCATTTCCGGCATACTCCCCGTTATTGCCGTGTCCATTTCCAAATACTTTGATTTTATAATCTCCAGAAATAATTCGATTTTCAAGAGTAAATTTTCCATTTTTACCAGCTGTATACTCTTCCCATAAAACATTACTATCTGTATAAAGAAAAACTTTTGCTTCGTCAATTTTTGGCTGCCCTTTTTCATTTACAAGCTGACCATTAATTTTAAATATTTTAGGTGTCTGTTTTTTTACAGGTTCAGATAAAGGCCCTTCAAGCCCATCATCAGAAAGAGAGGAGATCTCATATGTATACTCTTCCCCAAAATCTAAATCTTTATCATGATAATTAGTATTTTTTGAATTTGTTAATGACTTACCATTTCTGTAAATGTTGTATGAAGCAGGGCCATCAATAGCTTCCCATTCAATTTTTATCGAATTCATTTCATCTGAATATTTTTCTCCAAGCAGCAATGTGATTTTTTCAGGAGGAGGAAATTGCGCTTTATCACATGCTGGTACAGATTGAGGCCCCTCAGTACCATATTTATCTACAGGGGAGACTGTAAAACAATTTTCTGTACCAGGGTCAGTTTTCGCTGTGTATTTTATTGTTTTTACTGAATCAATTAACGTACCATTTTGGTAAATTTTATAAAGAACAGCTAGATCATGTTTAGACCACTCAAGATCTACTATACTCTCTCCAGCTTCAGCTTTAATTTTTTTAATTTTTTTAACTTCTTTATGAGTAGATATTGATTTAGAGCTTGATTTAGGGCCCTCTTCTTGGTGGTGATCTACAGATACAATTGTATATGAATAATCTTCATCAAATTTCAATTTATAATCAGAATATTCTAACTCAGTTGTCGAGTTAATTAAATCATCATCGCGATAAATATTATAACTAGTTGCATTGTTAACCGCAACCCATGAAAGAGATATAGCATTTTTTTTCGCTTGTGCTTTTATATCAGATGGAGAAGGAAGTAAAGCTTTACCATGTTCAGTTAATGACCTCGTTCCTTTTTCGCCGTTATTATCTACCGAAGTAATATTATATGCGTAAGATTTACCACCATCTACTTTATCTTTATAAGTAGGTTTTGAAATCTTCTTGAGTTCATTATTATTTCTAAAAATAATATACTCACTAGCATTGCCTATTGGATCCCATTTTAATACTATATTTCCTACTTCTGATTCAACAGTAAGCTGTGGCTGTTTATCATCCTGGCTAGTAATGACTTCAAGTTTTGTTACCGATTTTGATCTTAAATCAATTTCTTTCGTAGCAGAATTACCTCCTGCTCCGTAAATGTTTAATGTGTATGTATCAGGTTTAATCTTTTTAAATTTAAATTTACCATTACCTTTGGTACGTTCAGTCTTTACTAATTGATACTTCGATGAATATAAAGTCAATCTAGCATTAGATACTTTACCTCCACTTTCATCTTTTATTGTACCAGATATTTCATATGTTTGACCTAATACAGCACAAAAAGCCAACAGGGAAAGAATAGAACTCCTATATAAAATATATCTTAAATGCATTTATCTATATATACCAAATTGATACTATCAATTACCTTATTATAAAATTTAATCCGAAGAGAAGAAATTTCCTCGCTTTACAGACTCCGCTATTTTAACTAATTGCAACAAATAATACGTCGCTAGGCAAGTTAAATATCTAAGATATTAATTCCAAGGCTTTAGAGTTAATTAAATTTATTTACCTATATTAATTTCAGAAGGTTCAATAGGGGCATAAGTTTGCCAAAATCGAACAGATTCAGCCCACTCATCGCTAGAATATTCAGCTTTTGTTCCACCATTTAATTCTAGTTGATTTCTCATCATTGTTATTGGACCCATAGGCATTGATTCTACACCTTCAGGTAAAGCATTAATACTTATTAATTCCCAATCAGCATTTGTTGTGTTTTCATTATTTTCCAATAAAATATCATGCCTATATAAAATTAGATCTACAGAACCCGTATCGACCAGATCTCCATTCATAGCTCTAATTTGAATGTAGGAATCTTCATTCTCCCTTCTTTTAACTATTTTAGCAGAAAGTTTTGTATCATTAGTAAGACGAACATATGGACAAAAAACTTTATGCACATACTTATTTTCAAGTTTAACAATTCTAACTTCAGGTCTATACCCTTCGATAAATTCGTTTTTAAGTAATTTTTTTTGTGCATATTTTGCAAAAAAATCAAAAGACAACTCCTCAGAATATGTCTTCCCTGAAGATTTAGTTTGCCTTTTAACAAAATCATTTACTTGAACTTTCATACTCATAATTTAAAAAAAGTAATAACCTTGCAGAATGATAATAAAAACAAATAATTTGATATAAACATGATAGATAAAATTCAATAGTTTATGATAAATCAGTGGGCATTATTTAGTTTCTTTTTATTTTTTATTTTGACATTAATTTTTTTATGTGAGGTCTCATATAAAAAAAAGCTTCTTTCACCTCAAATTTTTAGAACTATGATACATTCTTTAGTTGGAATTGGTGTATCAATAAGCCCATTTATTTTTGAAAGCTTTTTTCAACCTATATTTTTAGCATATTTCCTCCTTATGATGTTTGTAAATCAATTTTTTGCATAAATTCAGATGAGTCTAAAGTACCAGCGGCTAACTGCATAGCATCATCTGAAGAACAATTAGCTTCGAAAACCATAGTCTCACCTTTCGATGAAGGTACATTTACTCTAATTGCAATTTCTTTTGGGACATATGCATTTGAAAGTCCCAAACTATTTTGATGTGAAATAGCTTGCCCAGCAGAAGCAAAGCCAACAAGCATTACCATTTCAAAATTATTTCTATTACTCTCAAGCGTTAAAGAAAACAAATCACTATCAAAGTCCATAGCCGAGGCATTAACAGATACTCTATATGATGAGCAGACACTTTTAATCTTTTTCTTGAAAGCATAATTAGCT
>CACEHW010000064.1 GCA_902559415.1 uncultured Fidelibacterota bacterium | reverse complement strand
GCAATCAAAGTTACTTTTTGCCGCCATGTGCCAAAATTATTATTTGATTCAATAAATTCAATTTTTTCAGCAAAATCTTCTACTTGCGATGAGTTTTTAGCTGGAAATCTTCCTATGCTAATTTCAGGTATGTTTCCGTATATAGTAGCTAACCTATCATCAGATGGATAGCTGATGTAAGATTGAACTTGTATTGTAGGAACAATTACAGCTGAAAGTCCGTTTATATTTCTGTAGTCATATCCTGTGTCTCCAAGTAGTAGTAAATGTATTGGCGCCGGTGATACCCAATTTTCTTGAGTCCATTGTATAAATGTGCGTATCGCTAAGGGGTCATTATTACCTCCAGAAAATTCTCTATATATGTCTTCAAGATTAGCATAAATAGCAGGACTTCTTAATTCTATTAATGGCATAGCTGTTTCATAAAATTCTTTAGGGCCAATAATTATATAATCTGCACGAATATTATTATTTCTTAAAGTTGAGAAGTTTATTTCTTCGTGAAAAATAAAGTTAATAACAGAGTCGACTTCATTTTTATTAAATACAATATACCTGCCAATATTTTCATTGGAGCTTTGAACTTCTAATGTACTATTATTTTTTATTGAAATACTTTTTGGATTCTTTGGATCAGATATATCTAAAGCTGAAGCTGCTTGAGGAAGATCGCTTAGAAAACTAAATCTAATATTAGCATTTTGAATTGGAGAAAAAAAATCAAGGTTATTCTGGTCAAATATTAGTTTTCTTCCATATCTAATATATAAATAATCTATTAAAGGTGAAGAATTACCATCTGAACTAATATTATTTATAAAAAAATTATTTCCAGCAGGATTTAAATTTTCTCCAGATAAGATACCGGAAATAGTTCTGAAACCATTTCCTGTCCAAGAAGATGTTCCGCCAATCTTATTTTGGTTTGTACCATTTGCATGTAATTCAATACTATGATACGTACTTGAGGAACCGCTTAAAGAATTTCCTTTTAATTTTAATTCAGCATAGCAATCAACTTCGCTTTTAGCATTAGGTGTATTTGTTGATATTATTTGAGTGCTCCCACTTTGTATGCTAGGGCCAAACCACCTCAAACCTGATTGTTCAGGATTAATTAGATCTATTTCATGATGATAGTATGAAATTCCATAATCTAATGTTAAATCTATTTGAGTAGGTTCATCAGCTGGAGATATTCTTTTACCTCTTAGTTCATTATTTTCAGGTAATAGTATCCAATACTTACTTGTATTAAAGTATAAATTTTGTGACCATTCTGGACTATTATCTTTTGAATCAAAGCCTGAGGGGCCTTGGGCATAAAATATAATTTTATCGTTTGAATTAAAAACTCCATTTTCTTCACCCTCAATTATGATTGGTATTTCAATTAAATTTTCTGGTATTGGAATATTTGTTTGATAAGATGTCGCTCTACCAAAATTTGAAGGGGAATATAGCATAATTGACCTAGGGTCTTGGATGTCTATATCACTAAACACTTCCTTTAATTTATAATATGATATTTGTTTTATACCGTCTTCGTTGACATTGAAACTAATCCATTTTCCTAAGGGCTGAGATGAAGTTTTAGCTCGTGAATTAGCTTTACCTTGAATAAACCAGTTTTTAGATTGTTCCCAATTAATTATTTTTTTAGATAATAAAGTCTTTTCATTTAAAAAAGCTTTCCTATAAATATTTTTTTCTCCATTAAAAGTTATTTGCAGTTTAAGTTCATTTAAAAACTTATTATTTTTGATTACAGGATTTATTTTTAATACTGCAACATTTAAGTTTTGGTGTTTTTGAATACTATACAATTCAAAAAGCTTTTCACTGATTTTTTTGGTTTGGAAAGGAGAAATTGACTCCTGAAAAGAGATGGTTCTTATATTGGGTCGATCGTTGCTTGGGAGCCCAATGTAAATATAATCAGGGTAAACATCAGCGCTTGTTTTTACTCCTCGATTAATCTTTATCGTTAAGCCTTTTTCATTGCTTTTTAATAATTCAACTTTGGTTCTACCTATAGAAATATTTAAAGATATTAAGGATACAGTAATAAAAATTTTTATAACGTTCAAAATGATTATTTTATTTAACTAAGATGTTTGTTTATAAATTGAAAAAAAGATTAATTTGCCGATACTTAAATCTAATGATTTTCGTCTTTTAATGTTCCAAAACTAACCATTTTAATAAAAGCATTATGTATGATTTAAAAATGATTGAAAACTTTTACGCCTCTTTTGGAGATAAGGTCAGCCTTGTAAAAGAAAAGCTTAAAAGACCATTAACATATACTGAAAAAATTTTATATGGTCATATTAATTCTGAATCAGCTATTAATTCAGCCCTTAGGGGTACTTCATATGAGGAATTTAACCCTGACAGGGTAGCAATGCAGGATGCTACTGCACAAATGGCTTTGTTACAATTTATGATGGCGGGTAAAAACAAGGTTGCAGTTCCTTCTACTGTTCATTGTGATCATTTAATTCAGGCAAAAGTTGGATCTGATGCCGATTTATTAAGAGCAAAAGATTCAAATTCAGAGGTGTATGATTTTCTAGAATCAGTATCCAAAAAATATGGAATTGGCTTTTGGAAACCTGGAGCGGGTATTATTCATCAGGTAGTTTTAGAAAACTACGCTTTCCCTGGAGGTATGATGATTGGCACGGATAGTCATACAGTTAATGCAGGTGGATTAGGTATGGTTGCTATCGGTGTAGGCGGAGCAGATGCCGTAGATGTTATGGTCGGGATGCCATGGGAGCTTAAATTCCCAAAATTAATTGGTGTTCGTTTAATTGGGAGAATGAGTGGTTGGACCTCAGCAAAAGATGTTATCCTTAAATTAGCAGGAATGCTAACCGTGAAAGGAGGTACAGGTTCTATTGTTGAATATTTTGGAGAGGGTGCTGAATCAATTTCATGTACAGGAAAGGGCACTATTTGTAATATGGGAGCTGAAATAGGAGCAACCACCTCAATCTTTCCATATGATAGCAATATGTCAAGATATTTAAAAGCTACTAACCGTATAGATTTAGCTATTCTTGCTGATGATATTGATCATCACTTAAAAGCTGATGATGAGGTATATAATAAACCTGAAAATTTTTATGATGAAGTTATTGAAATTGACCTAAACGCTCTCGAGCCATATGTAAATGGACCATTTACTCCAGATTTGGCAACGCCTATTTCTGAGCTTAGAGAAAAAGCAAAGGATGAAGGTTGGCCATTAAAGTTAGATGTTGGTCTTATTGGGTCCTGTACAAATTCATCATATGAAGATTTATCTAGAGCTGCATCCGTCGCGAAACAAGCGAACGATAAAAATATCTCAGTAAAATCTGATTTTACTATTACTCCAGGATCAGAGCAGGTTCGATATACTGTAGAAAGGGATGGTATTTTAGATGATTTCATAAATATTGGAGGTACTGTTCTTGCTAATGCATGCGGACCATGTATTGGACAGTGGGATAGAGCTGGATCTGAAAAAAATGAAAAAAATTCTATCATAACATCTTTTAATAGAAATTTTGCAAAACGTGCCGATGGTAACCCAAATACTCATGGCTTTGTGGCATCTCCAGAAATTGTTACTGCTATGGCTATCGCTGGAACTTTGGAGTTTAACCCATTGAAAGATAAAATTGTTAATGATGATGGAGACTC
>CACEHW010000063.1 GCA_902559415.1 uncultured Fidelibacterota bacterium | reverse complement strand
TAGTGACCCTCTGAGATGCAGTTAGATCTTTCTGAACTAGAGGCCTTTCTGCAAGTACTGTAACCTCCTGCCCTTCTACAACTGACTCATCTAAACCAATGTTGATCTCGGTGGTTTGAGATGTGGTAATCCTAATATTTTTAATAATTACTGGTGCAAAACCTATAGCATCAGCACGCACAGAATAAGTTCCTGGGGGGATATTTAAAACAACAAACTTCCCTTGTTCATCTGAAGCTGCGCCTAAATAAGTATCAACAAGTATTATGTTCACACCGACAGCCGGAGAATTATCAGATTTTTGGACTACGGTTCCAACTAGTTTTCCATTAGAACCATAAATGAAAACTGTAAAAAATAAAACCGCTATTAATTTTTTCATTTTTATCACTGAAAGTACAAGGGAGGGCGATTGCCCTCCCTTATACGATTTAATCAAACGATTAGCTTATTTACTTAAGTAAGGTCATACTTTTGACCTTCTTCATACCTGCCCATTCAAGACTGTAAAAATACATTCCTGTAGAAACAGTTAAGCCATTTTTATTCTTACCATTCCATGTAACTTTATGTGTGCCTGCTGAGACCAACTCATTATTGATCAATGTATTTACTAATTGACCGTTAACGTTGTAGATCTTTACAGATACTTTACGATCAATTGGTACTGTATACTGGATCGTAGTATTCGGGTTAAATGGATTTGGATAGTTTTGTTCTAAACGATATTCCTCTGGAGCAATAAACGTAATTGGATCATCCGTAGCTAACTGCTCTGATCCATTTTCTATTAAAACAAAGCTCCAAGCTTTCTCATTCTCTACTTTGGTGAATGTAGTGTCATACTTTGAATCTCCTGCATTCCAAGTATAAGCTGTATGAGTAAGCGAATCTCTAACGTTTTGAAAGGATAGTAAAATTTCTTTCTTATTATCACCATCAAAATCTAGAAGTTCATCACCCCAATGAGTTAGAATTCTAGAAGGGAAACCCCATCTGAAAGTATGATCTACTGTAACATCACCATTCTCATCAGTTGTTGTTTTGGTTTCCGTCACATCAAGCTCTCCCCAGTAGATAACCTTTTCTAGGTAACTTGAACCAGAAGATGGATCAGGACCAATATACTCAAGAGCGGTAACGTTTGGTCTACTTCTACTTGAGAAGATGTATGGGTTATCATGCCCATCATATCCATTACCAATATCTCCTGAGAAGGTACCAGCGTTACCAATTCTATGAACTTGATCAGGGCCAATGGTTGTTACATCCTCACCAGCATCATAATCTACTACGTAGATATCACCAGCATTAACACCCCATGATCCACCATAGTCAGCGTAATAAACCTCGTGATTTCCATCTCCATCAACATCAGAAGCAAAACCTCCAAATAGAGAAAATTCATCACTAGGATAAGTAGGCTGATAATAGCTACCTGCTGCACCAGAGTCTGCAATTACATACGTATCAGGTCCTGTAGAACTAAAGTTATAAAGGTTGAAGTAATTCCAATGATGGTTAACCACCTCATAATTACCATCACCATTTAAATCAGCTGGTAATGCATGATATGGACTTCCACCACCACGGGTGTTACTATTAGTTTGAAACTCAGTAATCCAAGTTTCAAGACCACCTCCAGAATTATGGACTAGATCCTCTCCAGCTTGCAGAGAAACAACCAGAGCACCTCTAGGACTTCCTCTTCTAATAGCTGTGATTAGCTCTTGCTGTCCATCACCATCTATGTCAAACATAGTAATTCTCTCATGGTCTCCTCTAAAAGCAGCACCATCATCACCACAACAAATAGCAACCTCAACAGCACATATAGCTGAAGGCTGTTCGCCATAGTTATCACTGCCCATTACTCCATCCCACTCATAGATATGGTAACCTTCTGCTTCCGTATTACTTGAAGGAAAGACAATCTCATGTTTACCATCACCATCTAGATCACCAACTCCAACAGTCCTTGGATTGTAAGCATGATTTCTGGACTCAACTACAGGAGATGCCCAAACAACGTCAAACGCGTTGTTTGCCATGTCCATCTCATAAACAACAACACGGCCGCCAACATAATCAGTGATGATTACCTCATGCTTGCCGTCCATATCCATATCCATTCCAGCAATAGAAGCTCTTGCACCTGTAGGATCATTACCTAAAGTAGCAGACGCTTTACCAATTCCTGCGATAGACCAGTTTGGAGCTAAATGATAAGACTCATTACCTCCAGCAATATCCCATGAAAATGAGGTGTGCTCAAGAACAATAATCTGCGGCTGAGTTGATTCTGTTGAAAACAGATTTGCAATTACAACCTCATGACTGCCATCTCCATCTAAATCTGTTTCAGATATATCTAGAGGATAATAACGATCTAATGGTTCACCTTTACTAGATAGTATTGTGGTACTCATATAGTCAGTTGGGTCTTTAGGATCATTTCCTACAAATTCAATCCAAACAACACCCTCTTCTGTACCAGTACCAACGATGAAATCAGGCTTAGAGTCACCATCAATATTACCCATATCACCACCACGAGATCTTCCACCAAAAGTTAAAACTTCTGTAAAATCAGCTGCACTAGCACCAGCGATACCATCTCCGACAACTGGACTCATTTTTACCTCATCAAGATAGATCACACCAGTTCCACCTCCACTAACATACATGACACCAACTTGAGTAATTTCAGTTCCAGCGGGAACATTTGCAAATATCTCCATGGGATTCCATGCAACACTCAAATCACTAACCGCACTGCCTACAGAATCCATGCCTACTAGTGCATAACTTGATGTGAAATATTTAGCAAATAATACTGCTCTACCTGTGGTAACTGATAAACCAGGATGAACATGCGCACTCGCTATGAATTGCGTACCCACAGGAAGTGCAGCTCCGTCAGCATAAGTAAAATATGCATTATTTTCTGTATTTGCTGAACCATGTTCAGGTATTGATAAAGCACTATCTCCAACAGAAGCAGCAAATAACACAGTATCTACACCATCAGCAAGCAAAGTATCTCCTGATTCAATAACGGTAATTCCACCATCAGTAGGCCAAAAACCCCAACCAGCAGTACCACCATCAACACCGCCATTGGCGATTACATTAGGAGATACACTATCAAGAGAAGTGTTTTCGTAATAATATAATTTTCCATTTGTCATTGGAAACCAGGCATCCATATCATAGTCACCATCTACATCTTTAAATGCAAAACCATGACGATTAAAAGACCCTGGATCTCCATCACCAAAAAGACCGTTCAAATCAACTTGTAATTCATATGTATCAGTACCAGTAGCTTCAAAAACAGCAAAACTAAAATTGTCCCAGGTGTTTACCCAGATCTCATGATGACCATCATTATCGGTATCTGCAATATCAACATCATAAACACCTCCACCACCGGTATAATCACCGTTCATATATTCATTTGTAAAACTAGCCAAGTTGTCAAGAGCATCACCCGCGAGAGCATCAATAGACACTCTTCTACCACCACGATCGATAGTGACAAGCTCGTGCTTTCCATCATTATCTACATCTGCGATAGAATACCCTGCGGCACGGAAATTATCTGTAGTTTCGAGTCCATAACGTAGCAAATGAGTAGCTGTAGCTGGGAAGACTCCATTTTCTTGTTCAAAAATATAAGTACCCCAGGTATCATCATTAGAGCCAGCTGCTGGTGGAACACCAAAATAAATTTCATGATTTCCATCGCCATCAATATCACCATGGTTCATCCCCGGCAAACTAT
>CACEHW010000062.1 GCA_902559415.1 uncultured Fidelibacterota bacterium | reverse complement strand
AAAATTGTTCTATTGAATCTCAAAAATATATGGTTGATAAGGTTAAACGTTCCGAGAGTGGTATGATTTTAAAACCAGTAACAGTTAGGCCTAATCAAAATATTCAAGATGCTAGAAATATTATGTCTGAGTTTAGAATCAGCGGGTTGCCTGTTGTGAAAGATGATAAACTTGTAGGCATAATTACGAATAGAGATATTAGGTTTCAAATAGATGGAAATCTAGAGGTTTCATCCTGTATGACAGCAGATAATTTAATCACTGTTCCTTTAGATACTTCATTAGAGGATGCTGAAAAATTACTTCATAAGCATCGAATAGAGAAACTTTTAGTGGTGAATGAATCCGGAGACTTAGCTGGATTAATAACTGTTAAGGATATAAAAAAGAAACAGCAGTATCCACATGCATGTAAAGATAGAAATGGTAGGTTGAGAGTCGCCGCAGCTGTAGGTGTTGCTGGTGATACAGTTGAAAGAGTCAAAGAGCTTGTTAATGCTGAAGTAGATGCAATTGTGGTTGATACTGCTCATGGACACTCTCGAGGTGTTTTAGATACTATTTCGCAGTTAAAAAATCAAAATACTAATATTTCAATTATTGCTGGTAATGTTGCTACTGGCTTTGGAGCTGAAGCTCTTATTGATGCAGGAGCAGATTGTGTAAAAGTGGGAATTGGAGCTGGTGCTAGCTGTACTACTAGGATTGTTGCAGGTGTTGGTGTGCCTCAATTAACAGCCATCATTGATACTGTTGAAATTGCAAAGAAAAAAAATATTCCTGTAATTGCCGATGGAGGATTAAGGTATAGCGGAGATATTGCTAAAGCACTTGCTGCTGGTGCAGATACTATCATGCTTGGCAGTGTTTTAGCGGGAATGGATGAGAGTCCTGGAGAAACTATACTTTATGAAGGAAGACAGTACAAAACATTTAGAGGAATGGGTTCTATGGGAGCGATGGAAGAAGGTAGTGGTGATCGTTATTTTCAAGAAGAAACTGATAATAAAAAACTAGTACCAGAAGGTATTGAAGGAATGGTTCCTGTTCGTGGACCTGTAAAAAATACAATACATCAGCTTACAGGAGGAATTAGAGCATCTATGGGATACTGCGGTTGTAAAAATATAGAAGAATTTGGACGTAAATCAGAATTTATTGAAGTTACATCTGCTGGAGTAAGGGAAAGCCACCCTCATGAAGTTAGAATTGTAAAAGAGGCGCCGAATTATTCGCCCTCAGAAAACTAGGATATTCTAGTTTAATGAGTTTAAATGACGAGTGATTTTAGACTTTCTTCTTCCAGCTGTATTTTTATGAAGCAGACCTTTACTAGCAGCTTTATCTATATAGCTAACTGCAATAGTATATTCGGCCTGAGCCTTATCTTTTTCAGTGGATTCTAGAACCCTTTTAATTTGTGTGCGAAGTCTAGACATATCAGATATGTTTTTTGCTCTCCTCTTTACGTCTTGACGTTCTCGCTTTATTTGTTGCGGATGTCTATCCATTATTTGTATTTCCTTTTAATTAAAGACACTCAAATTAGCATATAATGGTTTTTGTAGTCAATGAACGATTTTCAATAAATTAGAAATAGAAAAGATGATTATTTCAATATCAATAGTTAGCGTATATTAATTCTTTATGAACAAGTTTGATTATAAAAATATATTTAAAAATAAGCATGTAGCTATATCTCGTGCTATTTCAATGGTTGAAAATAATGAACCTGAAATTGTTCATTTTTACAATGAGATTTATAAGGAATCAAATAGTACATTGCGTATAGGTATTACAGGTCCTCCAGGTGCTGGAAAAAGCACCCTAGTTGATCAGTTAATATCATGTTTTTTATCGAAAAAAAAATCTGTGGGAGTGGTTGCTATTGATCCAAGTAGTCCATTTAGCGGTGGAGCACTTTTAGGTGATAGAGTTAGAATGAGTAAATACTCCGATAATGATGATGTTTACATTCGAAGTATGGGAAATAGAGGCGATTTGGGAGGCTTGTCTAGAAAAGCCCAAGAAGTAGGTGATATATTAGCAGCAAGTGGAAAGGATGTAGTTATTTTCGAAACTGTTGGTGTCGGTCAGGCTGAACATGACATTGTAAATGCTGCGGATTATACTGCTGTAGTTTTGGTACCTGAATCTGGCGATGAGGTGCAGTTAATGAAAGCTGGTATTATTGAGATTGCTGATATTTTTATCATAAATAAATCAGATAGACCTGGTTCTAAACGTATTGAACGTACATTGACAGATATTCTACATAGCTTTAGTAAGGAGGATAGTCATATTCCAGAAGTAATGAGTGTAACAGCGAGTATTGGAAAGGGCGTAAAAGAATTGTTTGCAAAAATACTTGATGACATTGATTTATTTGAAAAAAATAGCAAGCTAAAGAAAAGAAGGCTAAATAGGTATAAAAATAGAATTAAGTCTTTAATTTCTGAGAAACTAGAAAATGAGTTTTGGATTAAAGAACGCGAAGATTTATTCAAAAACATTACTAGTTCCATTAATTCTGTAGATACTCCTCCAAATTCTGTTGTTAAACAGCTTATCTCAAATTTTAAAATTAAATAAAATGAGTAATCAGACAAAATCTATGAGTTTCATTGATCATCTTGAAGAATTAAGGTGGCGAATTATAAAAATGATTTCCTCAATCATTTTAGGAGGGGTAGTAACCTTTTTCTTTATTGATTTTTTTTTAGAACTACTTTTAAAACCACTTGAAAATATTGATAGTGGAAATCCAATAAGTTTACAAGTTCTTTCAGTTCAAGGTATGTTTATTATAAAGTGGAGTATTGCATTAATAGGAGGATTAATTACATCTGTACCCGTTATAACCTATCAATTATGGAAGTTCATATCTCCTGGTTTATATGCGAATGAAAAAGGTTTTGTTTTACCTCTGGTTATATTTTCATTTATTTCATTTTTATTAGGCATATTTTTTAGTTACATGATTTTAATTCCATATTGTCTAAATTTTTTTGCAAGCTTATCGGGTGATAATATTTTAAATAATTTTTCCATTAATCACTATTTTAGTTTTATCACATGGCTTTTACTTGGCTGCGGCATAGTGTTTCAGTTACCTGTTATCTCATTCTTGCTATCAACAATTGGTTTATTAACACCTGCTTTTATGAGACATTTTAGAAGGCATGCTGTTGTAGCTATATTTATTATATCATCATTTATTACGCCACCAGACCCTGTAAGCATGCTGGTCATGGCTTTTCCACTTATTATTTTGTATGAGCTTAGTATAGGTGTGTCATGGATAGTAAATCGTGGTAAGGAATTTGATAGCGAATAGTAGCTAAATTTAATAGAGACATGAGTTCATTAGATAAAATAAAAGAGCCAATTACTAAAGATATAATTGAATTTCAATCAGAGTTTAAGCTCGCTCTGAATTCAGAAGTGAAGATGATTAATTCAATATCGGGATATTTAGTAAAAAACAGAGGAAAGACTATAAGACCAATTTTGACATTACTATGCTCTAGGCTTTGCGGAGAGCCCACTAGTTTTTCTTATAAAGCTGCTGCAATGATGGAACTATTACATGTTGCTACCTTAATTCATGATGACATAGTTGATGATGCAAGAATGAGGAGGGGAAAGCCATCTATTAAACAAATATGGAAAAATAAAATTTCTGTTCTTATGGGTGATTTCATTTTAAGTAAAGCACTGATTAATATGGTAAATCTTAGAAATTTTGATGCTTTAGACCTTATCTCTCAAACTGCTGAGAAGCTTAGTGCTGGTGAAATAATGCAAATTGAAAAAAGTTTAACTAGAAGTATGCCTAAAGAAGTTTATTATGAAATGATTAATCAAAAAACGGCATCCTTGATTTCTGCTAGTTGTGAACTTGGAGCAATAACAACCACAAATAGTAAAGAAGATAGAAAGTCTACTTTTGATTATGGCGATAATCTAGGTATGGCTTTTCAAATAAAAGATGACCTTTTTGATTTTCTAGGTTCAGAAAATGAAACTGGAAAAGACTCAGGGGGAGATGTGAAAAAAAACATGATTACTTTACCCTTAATCTTTTCTTTGGAAAACTCATCTAGGTCTGAAAGGAATAAATTGAAATCGCTAGTTAAAAGTAAGAAAAAATCATCTGCAGATTTAAAAATTATTAGTGAA
>CACEHW010000061.1 GCA_902559415.1 uncultured Fidelibacterota bacterium | reverse complement strand
ACTGTTAATAAAAATGATCCGTTAAGATTATAATCAATAAGGTTATTTCCAAATAGAGTATCTAGTGATCCTATGCTCCATAAATTACCAATTGGTCCACTAAAATAAGCCCAACTAAAATTCATACTGATTGCAAACCATAAATTCTTTCTGTATATGCAGTACAATCCAAGTAAAACCCCAAAAAGAAAAATGTTAATTGAAATTAGCGGTTGCATAATTATCATATTTAAATCAAAGCCCCATATGCCAATATGAGATTGTATAATAATATAAGACAGTGAAGAGAGTACAATTGCTAGGTATTTATTCATTGAACTTAAAAGGGACTGAAGCACAAAGCCTCTGAAAGCTATTTCTTGACCAAATGCTACTAAAGATAAAATAATTACATAAAGTAGATGATGATTTAATGAAAATTGAATTGGTTCAAACGGTCTAGGGTTATATGAGTATAAAATGCTAATGCCGGCTATCATTATTCCAAATCCAATTAAAAGACCATAAATAAAATCTTTCTTATATCCATTTAGTTTTAGACCCAATGAATTAAATGATTGTTTATTTACGACAGTATGAAAAATCCAAACCCAATATATAGATGTAAGTGGATTTGTAAGCATTATTGTTACAAATTCACGATAATGCCATCTACCAAAGCTTCCAACTAAACTTAAAAATAGATTTATTATTGGCTTACCTGGGATTACTAAAATCAGATGAAAAATACCGCTGGAAAGCAAAAAACAATAAAGGAAAAGAACCACTTTGATCCAGCTGTAATTTATTTCTTTGAGTTTTGTAATCATTCTATATCATGAATTGAAAGATAGATAGCTTTCTAGCATCTTATCACTTTATTTGAACATACTTTATTATATTTTGATAGATATTAAAAGAGGAAAAATATGTTTAATAGATTTGTAATTATTATTTCATTAGTGCTTTTTATTAATTTTTCATGCGAAGAAGCAGAAGAAGCTGTACTATGCGCTGATGCTAGTTTAGAACTAGTGAATGCTATGAATTCTTTTAATGATTCTCAGACCTCAAGTAACTGCAATAGTCTACAATCGGCTGCAAGTAAATATTTATCTAATAATTGTTCAGATACCTCTGGCTTTGGTGGTGTAGATCCAGCATTTATTGTCGACTCTCTGAATTGTGATATACTCCCATCATAAATATTTAGTTTAAAATTAGAAAAATTGACTAAATAGTTTTCACAATTATTAACCTCAGTTAATAAATAGTTCTGTTAATTATAATCAATTGCTTTATTCTACTTTATGAATAAAGATTTCGGTATAGCTTATCATAATTAAGAGACCTTTATGCCCAAACTACTTTTTTCTTTATTAATCTCAACCTCTTTTTCATACTCTCAATGCCTTGAAATGTACGAAACTCATCAAAGTGGGGGTGGTATTGATGTTCCTGAATATGTTTATGGTGAGGATAATTGCTGCGATGAATTTCCAATTTCATTTTGCAATGAAGGGACGGTTTATTACCAAAAAGAAGATTACGCTGATCCTACTGACTCTGACAATTGGGACATAATTTCGGATGATATTGCCCTAGTGCGAGGTAATAACCAAGCGATATATAATCCAATTACTGAAAATAGTTATATCACAGGTTCACCTTCCAATACATTATGGAGGGCTCTACCATCTTATTCTGTCAATTCTGATTATTATGCTGCTGGAGTTTTTGCAATTATCTATGTTCCAAAATACCTACCTGGAACAGTTGGTTCTATTTATTCAATACCTGATAACAAATATTATGATATTAATTTTACTAGCTGGACATCAGGAAATGGACAAGGATGGCCTGGTGGGGGTGGTGACGGTGATGGAGGTGGAGGTGGAGGTGGCGTCTCTTATTGGAGATCTGGCCCCATTGACCCCTCTCCTAATATAATTAGTGTACTAGATATACCGGATGATCAAGGTGGGCGCGTTTATGTAGAAATAAAAAGATCTATGATTGATATCGCTGTTCACCCTATTGGAATAGATAACTATACTATTCAACGATTTGATGAACCCAATTGGGTAAATCTCGGGTCTTTTGGGGGGGGTAGGTGAAAAAGTGTATTACTATGAAGCTCTAACCTTATCAGACTCTTCCTATCAAGATAGTGGAATTACAGGATTTAGGGTAATAGCCCAGAACTACTTTAATGATTATTCTTTTCTGAGTGAGGTCGTCTATGGTTACTCAGTTGATAATCTTGCACCAGATAATATAGAAAATTTTAGTTTCGCCTTTAATGAAAACATCCTGCAACTAACCTGGGACCCTGTCTCTAATGGTGATTTTGATCATTATGAAATAGATAAATCTGCAGATATATTATTTGAAACAGATCAATATGGTTCAGTCATTACATCAGGCACAAGCTACATAGATTTAGAATATATTGAAGGGGAGACTATTTATTACCGAATTTCCGCATTGGATCATGCTGGTAATAGAGGTGCTTACAGTCAAACGCTAACAGTATCATCCTCTCTTATTGCAGATAATATCAAAAATATACCTACGGAGTTTAAGTTACATCAAAATTATCCAAATCCGTTTAACCCCTTAACAACAATCAGGTATGACCTTCCATCTGATGGATTTGTCAACATATCAATACTTGACTCAAAGGGAAGGTTTGTCAAAACTTTACTAAATAAAAAACAATCTCCTGGATTCAAGTCTATAAAGTGGAATTCTCTAGATGAAAATGGAGATGCTGTTGCAGCTGGGCTTTATTTTTACACAATAACAACAAACGAAAGCCGACAGTCCATGAAAATGATTTTATTGAAATAAAATCATTAAAAGAACAAACACTATGCTTCTATCAATAGTTTTCTGTAGCTCTCATAGCCTCCGCTATGTTCTTTTACCTTTTCTTTCTCTATCTCTAGTAGTCTTGTTGAAAGAGAAGATATAAATTCCCTATCATGACTAACAAAAATAACAGTACCCTCAAATATCTCTAGTGCATGATTAAGAGCTTCTATGGATTCCATATCCAAATGATTAGTTGGCTCATCTAGTACTATTACATTAGCTCGTTGTAATATAATTTTACCAAAAATCATCCTGCGTTGCTCGCCACCCGATAAAACACTCACAGGTTTATCAATATCATCTTGTGTAAAAAGCAATCTACCAAGAGTTCCTCTTATTGTTTCTAAATCATCATCCTTATGGCTCCACTTAGCAAGCCAATCGATAAGGCTAATGTTTGATTTAAAATCTTCACCATGGTTTTGTGCAAAATAACCAATGGAAGAATTTTCTGACCACTTAACAGTCCCTTTATCAGAAAAACCATCTTCAAGGATGCATTTAATTAACGTTGTTTTTCCAATTCCATTCTCACCGATAATACCAACTCTATCTCCTGAATTAATAGTAATGTTGAAATTTTTTATTACATCTAGTTCATCATATGATTTTGAGATATTTTCAATTTCTACGACTTTATTGTGAACTTTCTTTTCTTGTTTAAATCTTATGAATGGGTAAACCCTACTTGAAGATTTAATATCTTCTAATTTTATTTTATTGATCTGGTTTGCCCTTGATGTTGCCTGTTTAGCTTTTGATGCATTTGCCGAAAAGCGACTAACAAAAGTCTGAAGTTCTTTTATTTTAGCTTGTTTTTTTGCATTTTCACTTAATACTGTCTCCCTTGCTAGGGTTGCCGCAATCATAAAGTCATCATAGTTACCATTATATAATCTTATTTCACCATAATCAAGATCAGCCATATTCGTGCATACACTGTTTAAAAAACGTCTATCATGAGAGATTATGATCATTAAACAATCTTTATGTTTTAAGGTGTTTTCAAGCCATCTAATAGTATTTATATCCAGGTTATTTGTTGGCTCATCTAAAAGTAAAATACCTGGATCACCAAATAAAGCTTGAGCTAGAAGAACTCTAAGTTTTAACCCAGGAGCGATAGAGCTCATTGGTTTATCATGGTCTTCTATTGGGATACCTAAACCAATAAGTAATTCTTCAGCATTGGATTCAGCCATATAGCCATCCATGTCGCCAAATTCCACCTCTAATTCAGCAACTTTCATTCCTTCTTCGTCTGTCATATTAGGAAGAGCATAAAGACGTTCTCTCTCATTTTTTATTTCCCAAAGCGCGTCATGGCCCATAATCACACAG
>CACEHW010000060.1 GCA_902559415.1 uncultured Fidelibacterota bacterium | reverse complement strand
AAAAGCTGATATCCATGAAGAACAGGAAAAGCAATTATTGTAATACCAGTCCATAAAACTATTTCTCCGAAATAATTAGGATGTCTTGATAATGACCACAGGCCTGAAGATATAAAATCTTTTGGGTTTTTTATTTTAAACTTCCGCTTTTGATAGTCTGAAATAGATTCAAACAAAAATCCAAATATCCATAAACTACAACCTACATAAAAATACACACCTGGTTCTAGAACAACTCTAGAACAAACCGCAGTAACCCCAGAAACAGAAGTTAAAAAGACCCACATACCTTGTAAGGTCCAAGTCCTTAAAAATAGAGGAAAAGAAGTCTTCCACTCATTAAAACGCCTGTCTTCTTTATCTTTAAGAATCCTAAGAAAAAGATAACTCCCAAGCCTTAAAGCCCAAATCAAAATAAAAACCGTTATAACTAAGGATCTTAAATCAACTTCACCGGATAAAAATTGATTTTTATAATAGAAGGATGTCAAACCTATTGTGATAAATGTTAAGCTACCAGTTAGATCATAAAACTTTTCTGTGGTAAAAAAATAACTTGGTAAAAAAACCAACCATTGTGTAAAAAATGCAATTGCCAAGCATAAAAACAAAATTGGAAAAGCCCCTGATATAAGACTGCCTTGCGCACTAGCTAAAGCAATTAATATGCATATACATGTTGAGATAATTATTGTAGCATACGCCTGTAATGTTTCTTTAATAATTACACCTCAAGTTTTTATGTTAATAAGGTCTAATAAAAAAGCATACTCTAGGGCAATTTCTTTATAGATCCTAAATCTCCCTGATTTTCCACCATGCCCAGCATCCATATTCATATAAAGATATAATTTATTATCACCCTGCCAAAAGTCTCTTAGCTTAGCAATATATTTTAGTGGTTCCCAATATTGTACTTGAGAATCAAAAAACCCAGAAGTAACCAAAGTATTTGGATATACTTTTTTATCAATTTGGTCATAAGGAGAATAAGATAGCATGTATTTATAAAAGTTCTCTTCTCTTGGGTCTCCCCATTCATCCCATTCATTCGATGTAAGCGGTATTGAAGGGTCCAGCATGGTTGTTACTACATCAACAAAAGGCACAGCTGTAATTGCACCTTTCCAAAGTTCAGGTTCCATGTTAATTACTGCGCTAATCAAGAGACCTCCGGCGCTTCCACCAGAACAAAATAATTGTTCAGAATTTGTATAATTTTCTTTAACTAAATATTTAGCAGCATCAATAAAATCATAAAACGTATTCTTCTTTTTTAATAGCTTCCCATCCTCATATGATTTTCGACCAAATATTTGGCTACCCCTTACGTTAGTTAACGCATAAATAAAACCGCGGTCCAATAAACTTAATCGAGTAGAGCTAAAATATGGGTCTGATGTTGAGCCATATGAACCATATGAATATAACAAAAGTGGCTGTGGAGCCTCTTTTTTTAGATCTTTCCGATAAACTAAATAAATTGGGATTTTTACTCCATCTCTTGAAGTTGCATAAACAGTCTCAGCATCATACAAGCTTCGGTCATATCCCTTTCCAACAACCTCCGTTTGCTTAAGAAGTTTCTTTTCCTTTGTATCCATATTATAATCATAAACAGATGAGGGGGTTAGCATTGAAGAATATCCATATCTTAAAATATTTGTGTCATATTCTTCATTCGTCGATATATATGCAGAATAAGTGTTTTCTTGAAAGTCTATATAATTATCATCTCCTGAAACCATGTTTTTAATTCTAATTGCACGTAAACCATTTTTCCTTTCACTTAGGACTAAATGATTCTTAAAAATTTCTAGTCCTAGAAGATGAACTTCGCTCCGGTGCGAAATAACCTCTTCCCAATTGGTTAAGTCAGTCTCGCCTACTTTTGTTCTCATTAAACGATTATTCGGAGCATCTTTATTCGTTATTATATAAAAATAGTCTTTATAGTGTTGAATATCATATTCATGTTTTTTACCTCTCGGCGAAAAATTAATGAACTGGCCGTCTGGATCATCAGCATCAAGAATATGATAATCACTTACTAATGTGCTGCTGTTATATATGATAATATACTGGCCTGATTTAGATCGATAGACCCCATTATAATATGTTTCATCTTCTTCAACATAAATAAGATCATCTTGGTTATAGTTAGTCTCTATTTTGTGTCTGAATATTTTTTCACCTAAAAGAGTAATCTTGTTTTTTGAGGTATAAAAAACAGTCTTATTATCATTTGCCCAAGCAACACCTCCTGTTGTATTTGGTATAGTTTGTTTTAGAGTATCACCTGAAATTAGATTCTTAAAAAAAACTTTATAAAACCTTCTACTTAGAGTATCTACACCATAGGCTAGCCATTGATTATCAGGACTAATGGACATGCCTCCGATAGCAAAATAATCATATCCTTCCGCTAAAATATTTACATCTAAAATAATTTCTTCATCATTATCTAAGCTTTTATGCTTTCTGCAATAAATAGGATATTCTTTTTTCTTCTCATAGCGTGAATAATAAAAATATCCATTTTCAAAATATGGAACTGATTGATCATCCTTTTTAATACGCCCAACCATTTCATCATATAATGTTTTCTGCAAAGGCTTTGTATGCTTAAGACTTTTATTTAAATATTTAGTTTCCTCATCAATATAGTCAACAACATCCTGAGTTTGAGAATCATATTTTTTTGCAGATTTTTGCTCATCTGTTAAACGCATCCAATAGTAGTTATCAGTTCGAACATGATTATGCATTTCAAGTTCTTTTGGGATTTTTTTTACATCAGGAGGTGAAAAGTTATTTGAGCATGCGGTCATAGTTAAAATAAGTATTGTTATGTATGATTTCAATATATCCACATGTGCAAATAAAAAAAGCTCCGGAGGAGGGACTCGAACCCCCGACAAAGTGGTTAACAGCCACCTGCTCTACCAACTGAGCTACTCCGGAATATAAATTTTATAATTTTAAATATCAAAAACAGAGCGGAATTTATATCGTTTTTATTTTATAATAACATAAAACGTGCAATTTTTTTATTTTTTTTATTTTCTCTTAATATACATGAAATTAATTATTTTTTGATTTAGATTAAAAAACCCACTTAATGATGAGTAAAGCAAAAACACAACTTCCAAAAAAATTATTAGAATACACCTCAGTCCAAGACTACTCACTTTATACATATATTGACCAAGCTGTATGGCGATATGTTATGAAAATATCGTTTCCTTATTTCAAGAGATATGCCCATAAATCATATATCAAAGGAATTGAAATGGTCGGAATACCAATGGATAAAATTCCAAAAATTGATGAAATGGACCAAAAGCTTGATAGCTTTGGATGGGGTGCGGTGAGTGTTAAAGGATTTATCCCTCCAATAATTTTTATGGAATTTTTATCAAGAAAAGTACTCCCGATTGCCGTCGATATAAGGACCAGCAATAACATTACATATACCCCAGCACCAGATATTATTCACGAAGCAGCCGGGCATGCGCCAATCATAGCCAATAAAGATTATGCAGATTATTTGTCAGCATATGGAGAAATATCACAAAAAGCGATTGAATCAAAATATGATGCTAAGCAATATGAAATAGTCAGAAAGTTATCTGTATTAAAAGATGACCCTGGTGCCGACCCTAAAGCTCTAAAGAAGATTGAAAATAAATTTAAAAACCTATCAAAGAAAAAAACCTGGTTGAGTGAAGCAAGTGAACTAGCTAGGATGAACTGGTGGACAATTGAATATGGGTTAGTTGGGGATTTAACAGAACCAAAAATTTATGGGGCAGGTCTACTCTCTTCTGTTTCTGAAAGCGTGACTTCACTTACAAAAAATGTAAAAAAAATACCTCTTAGTAACAATTGTATTAAACAATCATATAACATTACTGAACCTCAACCACAACTTTTTGTGACTAAGGATTTTAAAAAATTAAAAAGCGTTTTAATTGAATATAGTAATACTATGGCATTTAAAACTGGTGGGAAACAAGCTTTAGAGAAAGCTATTTTATCAAAACATATTACTACGACTGTAATGGATTCAGGTTTGCAAATCTCAGGAGTTCTAGAAAAATGCATTTTAAATAAGCAGCAAGAACTAGCTTATATCATATACAATGGAGGAACTCAATTATCTTTTAAAAATTATCAGTTAAATGGGCATAGCAAAGAATATCATTCAGAAGGGTACGGTTGCGCTACAGGTAAAATTACTGAAATAAATAAGCCTCTCCATAACCTAGATAATGAAGAGCTAAGATTAACTGGAATTATAAAAAATAA
>CACEHW010000059.1 GCA_902559415.1 uncultured Fidelibacterota bacterium | reverse complement strand
ATTAAAATAAAAATTAAGATCAAAAAAGGTACCTCATTAATAATCCTAAAATATTTTGAGGATCGTTTTTGGCTATTCTTTTTAAACTCTTTTAGATGAATACCTAAAAAAATATGGTAAGCTGTTAAAATGAAAACCAGGCCTATTTTTACGATAAGCCATGTATCAAATCCAAGGATATATCCTAGATAAAGACCGCTGAACCAGACTAGGACCACAGCAGGGTTCATTATGTAGTAATATAATCGATATTCCATTATTTTAAATACAGCTGTTATTTTGACCTCATCTTCATTCTCTTTGTGATATACAAATATTCTTGGCAGGTATAGAAGTCCAGCCATCCATGCTACCATAAAGGAGATGTGTAGTATTTTAACCCAGTGGTAAAGGCTATAAAATTCTAATCCCATGATGCTAACGGAGGCATTGACATTAAAATTGCTTCGGTATTTCCTCCTGTCTCTAAGCCAAACTTTGTTCCTCGGTCATATAGGAGGTTGAACTCAACATAGCGTCCTCTTTTAATCATTTGCAAATTTTTATCATTATCTGTCCATTTTTCTTCGGAATATTTATTAAAAATGTATTTAACGTAATTAAGAAAAAAACTTCCTATTGAAGTAGTATAGGCAAAATCTCTTTTGTAATCTCCAGTATCTATGTAATCAAAGAATACTCCACCGGCACCTCTCGCCTCATTCCGATGCTTTAAAAAGAAGTAATCATCGCACCACTTTTTATGTTTTTCATAATATGATTTATCATGCTTGTCGCAAGTAGACTTCAGTTTTTTATGAAAGTTTTTTGTTTCTTCTTCAAAAAGAGTGGCGGGCGTTATATCAACACCACCGCCAAACCAAGATTTACTAGTTTTGAGATATCTTGAATTAAAATGCATCGATGGTATGAGAGGGGAGAATGGGTGTATTACAACGCTTATACCAGTTGCCCAGTATTTAGCACTATCCTCAGTGCCAGGAATTCTGGATCTCATTTTATCACTAAAGTCGCCTGAGACAGTAGAAATGTTAACACCTCCTTTTTCAATGATTTTACCCTTGATACTTCCCATCGTACCACCACCAGATCCAGAGTGATTCCAATCTTTAAATCTAAATTTTTTGCCTTCAATTGTCTCAAGCGCGTTAACCAAATCATTACGAAGGTTTAAAAACCATTCTTTGGCATTTTTCTGCTCTTGGTTCATAATCAATGCCAACCTTTCGAGTTATTCATGATTAAGTTTTTAATCAGTTCTATTTGATCATCTGAATCGTTTAAGCAAGGGATATAGCTATATTTCTCACCGCCATGTTCTTCAAATAATTCACGGTATTGAATATCAATTTCTTCTAGAGTTTCAAGACAATCTGCACTAAACCCAGGAGAAATGATTTGCAGATGTTTTGTGCCATTTTTAGCTAAGCTAGGAATCATTTCATCAACATAAGGTTGAAGCCATTTTTCATATCCAAACCTTGATTGAAAAGCCATCTCGTAATCATCATTACTTAATTTCAATTTTTCAGCTACTAATCTGGTTGTTTTATGGCAAAAACAAAAATACGGATCTCCCTCATGCAGGTATCTCTCTGGCATACCATGATAGCTGAAAATGAGTTTATCAGGTTTTCCATTTTTTGAAAAACTATCTTCAATAGATTTTGATATTGAATCTATGTAATTATCGTTATCATGATAACCAGAAATAAACCTTAGGTTAGGGGTCCAACTTTGTTCGCTTAAAAATTTATTTACAGCGTCCATGGTGCTTGAAGTTGTTGGCGATCCCGCTTGAGGATATAGTGGCAATACAATAATTTTTGAAATACCTTTATCTTTAAATTGTTTAAGCGCTTTATCAATTGAAGGGTTTCCGTACCGCATACCTAGATCAAAAAAAATATTCCTATCTTGCTTAAAAGCGTCTTTAAGTCTATTTAATATTTTTTTTGAGATAGCTAAAAGAGGGGAGCCGTCTTCAGTCCAAATTGATTTGTAGAGTTTTGCTGATTTTTTTGGTCTAACGTTCAATATAATTAATTTTAGAAGTGGTACCCACAAGAGCCTTGATATATCAACAACTCTTCTGTCCATTAAAAATTGATTCAAATATTTTTTTAGGTCTTTTTTTGTAGGGCTGTCAGGTGTACCAAGATTGGTAATTAGTATACCAATCTGTTTATTTTTTCCTTCAAATTCTTTTTGCATACTACTAATCTTCTAATTGATCAAAAACTGTCCTAACTCTATTGATAAAATGCTTTACATTTTCCTCTTTAGCCTTTGGTAAAACTCCATGATTTAAACTACAGACCCATCCGCTTCTTTCTTTATTGGAGAGCCTAGAGAAGTTTTGAATGAAATGGTCAAGTTCTATTTCAAATTCATCTCTAGGTTTTAATAAATGCGTAGGCTCAAAATTGCCTTGTATGAAACCGTTATTTAGATTTGGTAGAAACTTTTCAAGACCATCATTTTTCCCGAACACCATACCAGACAGGCCATAGTCAGAAATATTATCGGGGTTTGATAAAAGAGGGTTGTCTTTACAAAAGTAGGCTATTTTACCTTCAAACTCTGAGAATATATTATTTTTCAAATTTTCCATATAGTTTTGAATAAAATAATCTTTTTCAAGTTGTTTCGCATTTGTATCAAAAACGTAAACTATTTCAGAGTGGTTGTCCAATTGCATTTTAATTATTTCCCTAAGCATAGGTATCAAAATATCATATAATGCTTTTTCTATAAATGCATGTTTTTTAACATTTAATATCCTATTTTCATCTTTCCTTCCCAAACCATAAGATAGCAATGTCCACGGGCCTCCAACAAATCCAACAAGGCTTTTATTACTTGGCAGTAGGTTTCTTGTAATATTTAGGGCTTCAGCTTGAAATTTGTTTGATTCTAATATTTCTGAACTACTAATTGGAACCGATAAATCATTTTCATTTAAAAATCGGTTAAATGTTGGGCCTGGTGCGTAATCAAGTTCTAACCCTAGAGATTCTAGAGGGAAAAGTATATCGCTGAAAAGAATGGCTACATCATAATCAAAATCATTAATCGGTCCCATTGCAACTTCAGCTGCTAAGCTCGGAGTTTTACACAATTCAATAAAAGTGTGTTTTTTTCTCAGGCTTTGGTAATGTGAATGATATCTTCCAGCTTGCCTCATGAACCATATTGGAGGCGTACTTTGAGGAATGTTATTGATTGCATTACTAAATTTTTTATTTTTGATCATTTTTATTTTCTACTTTATTTAACCAATGTTCATAGGATAGATATGGAGTTAGGTATTCTTCATTCGTAATTATTTCTTTAATTTGTTCGAATGTATTTCCCATTCCACATGAGTGATGTTTTTTTAAAATACTTGGATATAATTTAATAGCGATTTTAAATGCATATGGACTCATCCAGAAAAAATTATCTCTTTTTTCAAAGTCAATAGGGAAATTAGGTTCTTTAAGCTCATATAAATCAATTGAGTTTGTATTATTCACAAATTCATTTTTAAAAGTTAATTTGATGATATTCTTGATACCAAATAGTGACTTCATACTGGTGATTTCAGATTGACCCAAACTGTCAGATGTACCGCTGATCCAATAGCCTTTTTTTGCAGCTTCTTTCCACGTTTTTACACCACTTGTAATTAATTTGCAAGAATCCTGAAAATCTGGATAATGCTTTAAAACATTTTTTCTGGTTATATAAATTAAACTTTCCTGTATTTCTTGTAATTCACTATTCTTATTTGTTTCTTTTCTTTTGAAAATTGTTTGTTCACTTTTTCCAATTGGAAAAGCGTTAAATAATTTGGTATTTTGTTTTATTGTGGTATTTTTATGTTCTTTTTCAATTAGGTCAAACGTTTCAAGCTTTTTATTCTCTTCTGTTATTCCACTTATTGATTTTATTTTAGAATTGTTTTTATTCCATATAGAAACACCAATTTTTTGGCTACACCCACCACCATACTTTGACATGATCTTTCGTTCTAGGTTAGCATTCTTAAATGTTTCAATATCATTAATTGATTCAATAATCTTAATTAGATGTTTATTTTTATTTGCTACCTCAATGCCTATCGCTCCTTGCGCTGGAGCAGAGGGGAAGATAGATAGTGGAAGTACTATACAATGATGTTTTTCTAAACATTCTTTAATTAAAGCATTCTTATCTGAGTCATCTGTGTTATCGTTTATGATTCTATCAATTGCGGCTTTAGCAATTACGATTCCATGTGTATTGTCTTTTAAAAATTTATTTATTCTTGTATGGATATTTCCACGAATGTCTTTGAAATAAACCTTGTCAAAATTTATAGGAACAAGATCTTTCAGATTTTTTTCAATTGCATATCGCCTTCTGGGAGAAGATGTCATAATCGTGAGCTTATCAATATTTTTTTTTCTTTTTAAGCTATGCTTGAGTATCAACATATCACGCATGTCAGCTCTTTTAAGGG
>CACEHW010000058.1 GCA_902559415.1 uncultured Fidelibacterota bacterium | reverse complement strand
ATTCATAATGTGATGAAAAATATAACTATTCCTGAGTACGTTGTTTTTTCTGGAATATCAATTGTAAAAACTGGGAGAGATGTAGAAAAATGGGAAACTGTTTTTCAGAGGAAATTCTAAATAATTTAGATTGCTAAAATTAACATTAGCATAGTAGGTTTTATTTAAAGATTATGGTTTAAAAAAATTAGGACAAAAAATGAAGATAAAATTATTATTAATATCAATTATTTTAAGTGTGAGCTTTTTTGGTTGTGGATCATCTAATGCATCTGAGGCTGATATTGCGCTTCCTACTATCATGTGTGGTATGTGTGAGTCAAATATTAAAGATGCTTTTTCTGAAACAGCAGGAATAATTAAAGTGAATGTTGATTTAGAAAAGAAAAGCGGTAAAATATATTTTGATTCTGATAAGGTTTCGATTTCTCAAATTGAAAAAAAAATATCCAGTGCGGGTTATCAGGCAAATAATGTTGCAGCGGATAAATCAGCTTATGATAAATTACCTCGTTGCTGTAAGGTGGAGGGTTAATAACATTTAGCTAAATAATGTTTGGTTGTTAATGCATTCTTTTTAAAATTTAGATGTAATCCGTAGTTACACCCATTATGATAAGATACATTTTTAGTTTACTGCTATGTTTTATTTTAGCAGGAGGGATTTATGTCTCTCCTTCAGGAGATCTACGTATTGGTGATTCGCTCAATGCTCAATCCAAAAAAAAGAAGAAGACCTCCTCAAAGAAAAGAAAATCTTCTAAAAAGAAAAAATCTTCTAAGAAAAGAAAATCTTCTAAAAAGAAACGCTCATCAAAAAAGAAAGTACAAGCAGCAAAACCTGAATCAACAAAACAATTACCAATAGTAAATAAGGGACCTAAAATTAATGTAGCCGCCTATGCAGATGAATTATTTCATCTTTCTGGGGAACTAGATGCTTCAAATAAGGAGATGGCAAAGGCAACACGATATATCTATAATGAAAAGCCGAAGAAAAAAATAAAAAATATTGAGAGTTTACCTTTTCTTTCAACTGGGGATTATGAGATGGATGCTCGGAATAACCCTAATAATATATACATTCAGCGACAGCTTGGCTTGCATTATGAGTCTATAAGTGATTGGGAAGGTGCAAAAGACATTTATCTGCGTCAAATAAAGAAGCACCCTGCCAATCCAGATGCACATTTTTATCTTGGATCTTTTTATGCAATGCTTGGTGAATATGAAAAGGCTAGGCAATCTTTTGAAGAGGCTCTGGAATTAAATCCTGATCATAAAGGTACTGTAGATGCAATGGCTATGTATACTGAGAACCCTGATCAGAAAGCATTGAGTACTCAAATACTGGGAATGTCATCTCAGAGAGTCCCTGATGGACCTGCTCAAAAAATAACAATTATTCGTCAGCGATTGGTTGAGGGAAACTACACAGATGCATTGCGTTTGTGTGAAGAAGGACATAAAAACTTTCCAACACATAATGGTTTCTTACAGCTTACTGGAGAGACTCAATTAGCTATGGGAAATGTAGAGGCAGCTAAATCAGCTTTCCAGAGGTCAATTAAGCTTAATGCTAAAGATAAGATCTCTCATTCTAGCTTAGCTAATTTATATTTTGATTTAGGGAAATATGTTTATGCTGCACTTTCCTTTAGTGACGTCATTTTCCTTGACCCAGAAGACTCTGATTCTCGTTATATGCAGGGTTTGAGTTATTTTAAGGCTAAGGAGTGGGGAAGAGCAGCAGCGGCTTGGGAAGATCTCCTTCATTACAGGCCTGATAATGAAGTCGTAAGAATTCTTTTACCTCAGACATACTATATTTTAGCTATTGAATATAATCGTTTAGGAAATCCTATGATGGGGAGACAATCATTTAAAAATGCTTTGTCAGTAAATCCCAATACTAATCAATGGTTGGCGAGTTCAATGTCTACTCTTGGTGGTTACTATAGAGGAAAAAGGATGTATCGTGAATCTTTAGCAGCATATAAAGAGGTTATTGAACTAACTCCTAGTAATGCAGAAGCATATCTCGGTATAGGTCTTACTTATTGGAATATGGATGAAAAAGACCTTGCTATAAGTTCATGGAAAAAAAGTATGATGATAAAACCCGATAATAACGAATCACAAGGTTGGTTGATTTTATCGGAACAAGAATCATAACTATTTTTAAGATTAACCATTTACACCAGTAATGGTAAAATCTTTTTTTTATTCCTTTCTCATAACAAGTTTTAGCTTTTGTTTAAATAACAAAGCGGATTCGACAATAATGTCTGGAGTACGGGCATTTTATAATTACGATTTTGATAGGTCTATTGAAATATTGGATAAGTCTAGAATTGATTTTCCTAATCATCCAGGGGTTCATTTTATATGGGCATCTTCAAAATATTATGTTAGTCAAGGGTTAGACCCTATTGATGCAACATACGATACACTGGCAACAGTTTTAAATGAAATTCAACCTATCTATAATAATTTAATAGATAAACACCCCAACAATTTTGAATATAAACTTTATTTGGGTTCTACGCTTGGAATGAAAGCTAGATCTAGTCTAGGTAAAAAAGATTGGATCTCAGTGCTTGTTCAATCCTATAGAGGGTTTAGAATAATAGAAAAAGTAGCAGAAGATAAACCAAATTTGATAGATGCTCAACTTCCTATAGGGATTGTAGGTTATTATGCAAGTATTAGTAACGCTTTAATACGTTGGTTAATCAATATATATGGTTTAGATACTTCTAAAAAGTCTGCTTTAACTAAAATTGAAAATTCTGCTTTGAATAGTGATTGGGCCTGGATTGAGGCATCAGGTATCATATCCTTTATTTATCTATGGATTGAAAATGTACCCGAAAAGGCTTTGCCTTTTACAACTAGGTTATCAAATGAATTCCCAAATAATTTTTATTTTCAAATTTTATATTTAGAGTCACTAACTCAAACTTTAAAAATTGATAAAGCGAATACGTTAATTAAAAAATTAAATTTTGATTATGAAAACTTATCTTTAAGGCAAAAAGAATGGTATAAACCATATTTTGATTATCAAAAAGCGTTGCTTTCTTTTCATCAAAAAGACTACAGTCAGTCTATGATGTTAGCTCATCTTGCGATTAATGATTATGCTGGAGAACTTGATATTATCTTGGGGAATCTATTTTTATTAATTGGAAAGCTTAATGATATTAGTGGAGATAGGAATACAGCAATTAAATATTACAAGTTATGTAGAGATCTTGGTAATTTTTCCTACGCATCAAAGCAATCAAGAGAATATTTAGAAAAACCTTTTTTATTGAGATAAATGAAAATTAATCTTCAAGAATATTGCAGAGATCTCTCTAATTATCAACGGTTCCCAACTAGAGAGGTAATGGTAGGTGACATCCCTATTGGAAAAGATAATCCAATCAGAGTTCAATCTATGACAACGACTGATACCATGGACACCAAAGGTACGATAGCTCAGTCTATCAGAATGATTGACGCTGGATGCGAAATTGTTAGAATTACTGCTCCTAGTATTAAGGAGGCAAAAAACCTTAAAATGATTCGTAATGGGCTAAGAGCAAAAGGCTATAAAACACCTCTAGTAGCTGATATTCATTTTACTCCAAATGCTGCTGAAGTTGCGGCAGAGATTGTAGAAAAAGTAAGGATTAATCCCGGGAATTTTGCTGACAAGAAAAAATTTGAGATACGTGATTATTCTGATCAAGATTATAAAGATGAATTAGTTAGAATTTCAGAAAGATTTTCTCCTTTAATAAAGATTTGTAAAGATAATTCCACTGCTATGAGAATAGGGACAAATCATGGTTCGCTCTCTGATAGAATCCTTAGTAGATACGGGGATACTCCTTTAGGAATGGTTGAATCAGCAATGGAATTTATACGTATATGCGAATATTGGAATTATCATGATATTATACTAAGTATGAAAGCTAGTAACACTCAAGTCATGGTTCAGGCATATAGGCTTCTTATCAATAAAATGAATGAAGAAGGCATGAATTATCCTCTTCATTTAGGTGTCACAGAAGCTGGAGATGGAGAAGATGGAAGAATTAAATCTGCTGTTGGCATTGGGGCATTGCTTGAAGACGGATTAGGTGATACTATTAGGGTATCTCTTACAGAAGAGCCAGAATATGAGATACCAGTTGCTAAATTTTTAGTTGATAGATATCATAATAGGCATGAACCAAAAAAATCTTTAAATAAAATAATATTACCCTATGATCCATATTTTCACAAAAGAAGAGATACATCCACTATTCATAATATTGGTGGTAGGAATGTACCTAGGGTTTTCTCTGATTTATCAAACCTTAATAAAATTACTCCTAATAGTTTAGCTGCTCTTGGATATTTATACTCTGAGGAAGAAGATAAATGGCATATTTCTGATCAAGCTGTTGATTATATATTAATAGGAAAAAATGATTTGGATTTTGAACTTCCCGGCCTTGCTACAACTATTCAGCACCATTCGATTTGGAAAAAAGAATCAGCTTCTTTTCCAGTTTTTACGGTAAATAGCTATAAAAATTCTTCTAATAGATCTGATATTTTAAATTTTATTTTAATTCAGGAGAAATTCTCTGAAGAAATTAAATCGATTTTAAAAAATGATGATTCGTTAGTTATTATTTTAAATAATAATGAAAAACACAT
>CACEHW010000057.1 GCA_902559415.1 uncultured Fidelibacterota bacterium | reverse complement strand
TGATAATCCTGATGAGGAAGGAATTTTAGATAATGATATCTATTAAAACTTGTGCCTACATTCCCTTTTTTTAACTCTTTATCAATACACATATCAAAAGCAGATTTATGTAATCCATTGACGTTATTTGAATTTTCAACCAACTCGAACAAATCATTTTCATTTTCTAAATTATAATCTGCATTAACAATACCATTTTTACTTTTACCTTTGTTTACAAGCCAAAAAAAAGTAGACACAATATCATAAGAATTATTTATTTTAATTATTCTATCTATGTTTCTCCAATGAGGGTCTTTAGTAATTTCAAGAAAAATTAAATTAAGCATGGTGCCAATTTTCAGTTGCTTGAGAGCCCAGAACCCGTCCTCTAAAATTGAGCCATATAGTTTATCAATATCATGAGAGATAAAAAATACACTTCTACTTTTTTTACCAGGAATAGAATGTGTTTCACAAAAATCTTTTATGATGATTTCTACCAAATTATCATTAACATTATCAAATCTAAATTGATAAGAAGATGAGTATTTAAACCGGCCTAAATCATCAAGGTCAACATCATCTGGTTCAAGCTCTTGCAAAGAATTAATCATGTAAAATATCGTAGCAATGGCATCAATTTTTCCATTACTATCCATAATATTTGGAGATGATGTAAACACCTTTTCATGCTTCAAAGATTCATGGTCAGTGTTCAAGCAATCATAAAAATCAATAGCTATAGCCTGTGATTTTTCATTTTCATGATCCCAGATAATTTTTGAATCATTTGGATTATCTAAAAAATCAAATTTTGTTTCGCAATTTTTTTCTATTACTTTTAAAACATAAATAATTGGGAAATAATAGGAAGTATCTTTTCTTATATATACGTTCATAATAAAATCAAAAACAAAAAATCTTTTTAAAACTAAATTCTTATATTTCCCTTTATAAAATTAATTTTAAATTATTCCCACTCAATGGTTCCAGGTGGTTTTGAAGTAATATCATAGACTACTCTATTAACGCCTTGAACGTTATTAACAATTTCACTGGATACTAAAGATAAAACTTCTGATGGCATTTTATACCAATCAGCTGTCATACCATCAATGCTCGTAACTGCTCTAAGTGCAATAAGATTTTCATATGTTCTTTGGTCTCCCATTACGCCAACTGTTTTAACAGGGACTAAGACAGCAAATGCTTGCCAAATATTTTCATATTCTCCCATCTCATTCAAAACTCTTATAAAAATGGCATCTGCATTTTGAAGAATTGAAACTCGTTCTTTTGTAACCTCGCCAATTATTCTAACTCCTAATCCTGGTCCAGGAAAAGGGTGTCGGTTAATTAATACTCTAGGTATACCCAACTTATTTCCAACAGCTCTAACCTCATCTTTAAAAAGGTCTTTTAATGGTTCAATAAGTTCAAATTTCAGATCTTCTGGCAATCCCCCAACATTATGATGGCTTTTGATAACATGCGCAGAATTACCAGCACTAATACCACTTTCAATTATATCAGGGTAAAGAGTACCTTGCCCTAAAAATTTATAACCTCCTAAGTCATCAGATATTTTATCAAAAGATTTAATAAACTGATCTCCAATAATTTTTCTTTTCTCTTCTGGGTCAATTACACCCTTAAGCCTTGAAAAAAATATTTCTGATTCATCATATAGATGAATGTTAATACCCAATCCATTTTTCAATGAACCAACACATTCTTTCGCTTCATTCTTTCGCAACAGACCGTGATCAATTAAGACAGCAAAACAATTATGCCCAACAGCTTTATTGATTAAGCAGGCCATTACTGTTGAATCTACTCCTCCACTAACGCCTACAATTATTTTTTCATTATTACATTGTTCTTTTATAATCCTGACTTGTTCATCTATAAGATTATTTGGTGTCCAATTTTTTTCACATTTAGCAACATTAAAAAGAAAATTCTTTAATAATATAGTTCCTTCTTCAGTATGTGAAACTTCAGGATGGAATTGTGTAGCAATTCTAGTTTGATCTTTGTTAACTAAACCAGCTATAACACCATTTGAACTTTTTGCAATGATCTTCCAATCATCTGGCACTTTAGTCACTTGATCCATATGACTCATCCATACATTTGACTTCAGTGACATATTTTTTAATATAGCTTTGTCATTTTCAAATACTACTTCAGCAAAACCATACTCTCCCTTTCCTGTAGAATTAACTTTCCCTCCGCAATGATGTACTAAAAGGTGTAAACCATAACATATACCTAGTATTGGAATATTTATATCAAGAATACTTTTATCAAATTTTGGAGCATCATTAGAAAAAACACTAGATGGCCCTCCAGAAAGAATAATTGCTTTTGGATTTTTTTGTTCAATTTTCTCCAAGGATATATCGCAGGATAATACTTCAGAAAAAACATAATTCTCTCTTATCCTTCTAGCAATAAGCTGAGTATACTGAGAACCAAAATCTAAAATTATTACACCTTCTTTTTTTAAATTATCCATTATAACAATATATCTTTTATTTTTTGAATTGAACTTTGCTTAGAAATATGATATCCAATTGGTGTTATACTAGCATAATTATTTTTTACTGCAAAAGAATCACTTTTAAAATTTTTATCATTATCAATCATCTCACCTGTCATCCAGAAATACCTGTTACCTTTTGGATCTATCCGAGAATCAAAATCATCCTCAAAATATTGACCTCCTTGTTCAGTAGCCTTAAAACCCTTTAATTCCTCTACAGCGCAATTTGGGATATTAACATTCCATACATGTTTTTTAAAAATTTTATTCTCAATTGCTAATCTAATTAATTTGCGAATAACCATTTTTGAGGTTTTAAAACTGTCAGGATTAAAAGAATCAAGACTAAAGGCAATAGATGGAATATCTTGCATTGCACCTTCCATTGCGCCAGCTATGGTTCCTGAATAGATAATATTATTTCCAAGGTTTGAACCAAGATTGACTCCCGATAAAACTAAATCTGGTTTTGTGTCCAATATTTTTTTAATTCCAATTTTTACACAATCTGCCGGAGAACCAGATATAGAAAATCCTTTAAAACCATTTTCTCGGGTTACCTTATCAATAAATAAGGGTTTAGAAATCGTAATACTATGACCAACAGCACTTTTTTGAGAATCTGGAGCAACGACAAAAACACTTCCAAATTCTTTTGCTGCTTCCCAAAGACTGTATATACCAGGCGAGTATATCCCATCATCATTTGTTACTAAAATTTTCAACTTAGCAAATCTATAATTTTGTATAGCCTACTTTTCATCTTGCTTCGTGGAACAATTTGATCGATAAATCCTTTTTCAAGTAAAAATTCTGAACGTTGAAAACCCTCTGGTAAATCTTGCCCTATTGTTTGTTTAATTACTCTAGGCCCTGCAAAACCAATCAATGCTCCAGGTTCTGCAAAAATTATATCACCAAGCATCCCATAACTAGCAGTCACTCCTCCTGTAGTAGGATCAGTCAATATTGTTATGTACAACCCTCCTTCATTTGAGAACTTCGCTAATTGGGAACTAATCTTTGCCAGTTGCATTAAGGATATTGCTCCTTCTTGCATTCTTGCTCCACCAGACTTGCATATTAGTATCAAAGGTTTTTTTTCTTCTCGAGCACAAACAATCGCTCTAGAAATTAACTCACCGACTACTGAACCCATACTACCACCAATGAAACTAAAGTTCATTATACCTAAAATAACAGATTTTCCCTTCACCTTACCTAAATAGATTTCGATAGAGTCAGTATTACCACCTTTTTCATATGCATCTTTTAATTGCTCATCATAGTTACGTCTTGCAGTGAAATCTAAAAAATTTGAAGACTTTATATTTTCAAATAATCTTGTTTCTGAGCCTGAGTCAATAATTAAATCTAAATAGTTTTTATAATGCATTCGAAAGTGAAAATCACAATGTCTGCAAACAGAAAGATTTTTATCTAATTCTGGTTTAAATAAAATTTCTTTACATGATGGACATTTCTCCCATAATCCATCAGGGATAGACTTTTTATTTTTTTCTTTTATCTTTTTATCTTTTCTTTTAAACCAATCCATATAAAAACAATCACTTAATTAATCTCATATTAACTGCATCCGCTCCATCATTATAGTACGCTTTTCTGATATATAACTTCTGAAAATTAAGTTTAGAATAAATTTTTAACGCCTTATAATTATTTTTTTTTACTTCTAATAAAACTATGCATTTCTTGGGCAGACTTTTTAAATAATTATATACCATTTTTGTGCCATGTCCTTTGTTTTGAAAAGACTTTCTAATTGCAATATTTAATATATTTACTTCATTAGCATATCTTAAATCAATGATAAACCCAATAATTATTTTATTTAATTCATATATCCATATTCTATTTTCTGTTTTCCCCGATAAAACCTCATTCAACATTTTTTTGTTCCAATATGGCTTATCATAAACCTTAGTTTCAATGTCAAAGATATATTCTAAATCTGAATTTATACCTTTTCTTAATCCCAAGATTATTTATTTATATTAAAAGGTGAAACATAATTAGAAACAAGATTTTGTGGCTCATATTCGACAAAATTTTCAAACATATAGTAGGCTAACATTCCTACGGAAGAAGAAGATAATTTTGCATCAATCAAATCCTCGTCTTTTAATAAATCATTACAATTAGTATGAAACG
>CACEHW010000056.1 GCA_902559415.1 uncultured Fidelibacterota bacterium | reverse complement strand
AATTCAACAGAATTTTCACCTATTTTTAAAGATGAATATGGTGGGACTGCATCGGAAGGAAAGCCATCTATCTTTAATGGTTCGTTCACAACAAAAAGAACAAAGACACTATCTCCTACTTTTGACCAAGATGAATCTTGATTAGAGGAAAATATTTTTACTGATACCATTTCAGGAGGACCAACATCAATACTAACAAAACTTTCATCAGATGTAGTACTATCAGTTAGACCAACATTACCAGGGCAATCAGTAAAATTGATACCAAATGATAAAAATCCTCCTGTGAGCATATCTGATTCTTGAATTGTATATGTAGCTGAATAAACACCGTTATTTTCTGTAGCTGTAACAGAGGTCCCAGACATTATCACTGTTGTAGCGGATAGAGGCTCAGCAGGTTCAAAAGTAAGCGTTACGATATCTCCTAATACAGCGATTGATGAATAACTATTATTGGATTCTATATGCACATAATCAAGGATTGGTAAAGTCAAATCAAGATCCACACTAGAGCCATCTGTAGTCGTGATTATATCTTCACTAATATTACCAGATAGATCCGTAACACGGATTAAAAATGTCACATCTCCTTCTACATCTTCTGCTGATAGCTGATGGTCGATCTTATACTGACTAGATCCAAGATCAATGACCGATACGGTATCACTCATTACAATAGAGAATGTAGACAGTAAAGGCTCTAAAGAAGTAAAATTGATTGTAACAATATTCTCTGCCTTTCCAATCGCCCCTGCTGAGCAGGAATTGTCGGAAGTTATTGTAACAGGATCTAAGGTTGGCTTCGTTTTATCAAATGTAACCTGAGATGCATCTGTTGTCGAATCCGATATTGTGAAAGGATTCCCTTGAAAATCAATAAAGGAAATTTCAAATGGAACAATACCCTCAGTATTAGCTTCTCCCATCTCATAAACCCCTATAAACTGATTGCTACCTAATCCACTAACAATAGCTAGCTGATCTTCAATTTTTACTACGGTATCAATTAGGCTCTCAGAAGTACTAAATGAAACCGTAACCGAATCCCCTACTTTTGCTAGAGAACTGTTATTATTATTTGATATTATAGAAATAGGGGTAATAGTTGCCGGGGTCTCATCTATTAAAATTTCCGTAATACTTTGTGAACCTTCTTTACTATTACCAGGTCGATCATTCATTATCGCTTTTATATAAATAGTCTGCCCCTCTGCAAAACCGGTTAGCCCTTCAATTAAATCACCTGCAATCGAGATTGTTTTATCCGCATTTATTTCAATGGGTAATATTGTTGAAACATTTCCAAGAACTTCAAAATTATTTGAACCAACCTTGCCATAAAGCTGCACTGTTCCATTCTTTAGGGTAGTGTCATTCGCAACCGGGACAATAATATCCATCCCAGTATTTGTAAGGTTCCAAAAGTCTGCTACCTGATTACCGCCCGTAGGCGTTAATAAGCCAACGGTAAAATCTGCTGGAGGCGTTTTATCAAACATAACTTTTGTATTGTTTGTTGAAACAGTAACAGGAACTCCATCATTACCTGCTAAGTCTGAAAATTGAATCTCAAAAGTCGCTTCACCCTCTGCATCAGAATCTGTAGGAACATAAACAGCACTAAATTTATTATTTTGAAGATCTGAGACACTAGCCATCTGACCTAGAATAGAAATAGCAGGGATTAATGCCAAACTATCTAATGATATTACCTCGCTAGACGTAAATGCTATAATTATAGAATCACTAACCTTTGCCCATGAAGTATCCGCATTATTTGAAGAAATATTTACATATGTAAGTTCCGGAGGAGTTTTATCATAAGTAACCTCAGATCCATCAGTAGTAAGATTATAGCTACCAGGATTTCCCATATAATCTAAAGCATTTATAACAAAATCAAGCACTCCCTCTGGCTCAGAGCCTGTCATTGTATAATCTGCCTTAAATTGTTCGCTACCAAGGTCTGTATCTATAGTAGCATTACTTTCTATTGAGCTTGAGGTAGAGTTTATATCTTCATCATATGACATGGTTATCGTGACCATATCACCTGTCTTAGCATAAACTGAATTTGGATTATCTGAAGTTATACTTACAGATGTAGGATCATTTGCAATTAGGTCTATTTCCAAAACCATGGCACTCGTATCCCCTAATGAGCTATTACCAGATTGATCATACAACACGGCTGATATCAAAGCTTGTTGACCATGTTGATATCCAGATACATTTGAAAAATTTGTTGAAGATCCAGAAATAGTTTTTTGGTTAGCATTAAAATCGTTTAATGTGATTTCTTGAAAATCATCAAACGTTTGAAATTCATTCCCACCAATCTTTGTTCTTAATTTATAATTAGACCCAATGATAACGGTATTATCATATACCGGAGTAGAAAAATTTATTGGCGAATTCAACGTTACAAAAGAAGCCCCGCTCAATGTACCATCTATTTGGTTAGCTGATTCATCATTTAGAGTCGTTCCTGAAGCTTCATCTGCCTTCCAATAACTAACTAAGCCGCTCTCACCACCTTCAAGTGTGATTGCTTTATTTCCTTTTATCTGAGATCCAGAGCGAACAGTATTCCAAAGCCTAACATCATCTATATTTCCGCTAAAATAATAATCAGTCGCTCCTTTATTAAAAGAACCTATATAAAGATCTCCAGAATTATCAGGCCAAACTATCTGACCTGAAACATCTTTTTCTTCAGCTATTGAACCATTTTTATATAATCTAAGTTTAGACCCATCATATGTTGCGGCAAGGTGTGTCCATTGTCCAGAGGGTGCAGATGCATATGGTAGACTTGTCCATTGTGAGACAGAATTAGATTGCGTTTTAATGAAAAAACGCCATCCGGTAGCATAGTAAGCAAACCCCCAACCAAATTGACTACTACCATCTTTACCAAAGCTAATTATTCCTCTATAATTATCTGAGCTCGTACTATTAGGCTTAATCCATGCTTCCACAGTGAATTGATTTAAAAATTTATAAATTGAATTACCATTAATTTCGACTCGATCATCAACACCATCAAAAGAAATTGAGTTCCCCTGAAAATAATTAAAATCAATTACCGCAGAATCTTCAGGAACAGTTACATCAATCTCCATTCCAGTATTTGTGCTATTCCACTTGCCAGAAAAAACATTCCCCCCTTGAGTTATAATTGCATCTGCCACATCAAAAGGTGGTGGTGGAGTTCTATCAATAGTTACCCTACTATTATCCGTAGTATTTTTAACAGTTGCTCCATCAATAGCTCCATCAAGCGCTGTAAAATCTATTGTAAATGTCAATGGTCCATCTGCATCGAGGCCACTAACAATGTAATCTGATACGTAAGAGTTTCCACCTTGCGGGACGACAACTGTTTCAGATCCATTTATTTGAACATAAGGCAATGTCAACAAACTCTGTTCACTCGTAAAAGTTAAAGAAACTTCATCATTTTCAACTGCTGACTGATTATCAGTTGTATTATTCGATTCTATGTGGACGTAAGAAAGTTTTGGGAGGGTAATTACTTTTATATTATCAATGACCCATGCATCAATAAAATATGAATCAGTTCCATACGCTTTCCATCTCAATTTTAATATCCCAGACTCTGTCGATGCTATAAAGGTTTCAGTCTTTAAAGTAGCATCAAAATCATCACCAGCTCCTAATCCACCAACTTCATATTTTAACATTTCAGACCACCCACTTCCCCCATCTGCTTCAATAATCATCCCATTTATATGAGCGGTAGGACTATCCCAATAATCTAATGAGAATGTAAACTCTACCATGACAGCTGTATTATTACCAACATTAATATCCGGACTTTGCAAACTCAATTCGTATGAAGTCTCGAGCGCTGATTGAGGATTATTACCAGCTTCAGTACCGGTAAGATAAACATCATTTGGAAGAGGAATTCTAGGGTAATAAAGAAAAACAGCTGCAGGAGGAGTAAAACCAGGGTCGGTTTGATACGATCCATCAACTCTCCAATTATGCTGCCCGAATGATGTATAAACTTCGCCTGTCTCAGGGTTTATATACTCATCAAAAGTCCACCCTATTGGCCAAACACCATCATCGTCAAAACTTTCAGTAAATAATATATCTGCTTCTAAAAAACTTCCTAAAAAAAGTAATACTATATATTTTTTCATCATTGAACAACTATTGAAGCTTCCCTAGTGCCCTTTATAGATATCATTGTTTCATCAAATTTTATTAGTTCACATTGCGAGGTATCATAACTAACTACGCTAGTCCCTGCAGACTTAGGTTTAAACCATATTTCTGCAATATGTGTAAGACTATCAATTGAAATATCAGCTGTACTTAAATAGTATGCATATAAATCCAAAACTCCTTGATTTTCTACGTAAGTAAATAAAGGCGTAGTCTTATTAGAATCGGTTAAGCTTCCAGGCCCAATCCAACCAGGTGCAAGTGAATCAAGTTCTAACAAATTATTATCATATTTTATATTTAAATGTGCTCCTGAAAATGATATAATTGAAGTATCCGAAAAGACTACATAAGCTCCCAACCTTATTGTATCAGAGGTTGTTTTTGTTTGCTGTTTTGGAAAAAAAACTAATGATGGCGGGAAAATTCCTAACTCCTCATTTGCCTCATTATCATTAGGGTTATCTATATTATTTTCGTAAATGGTGCAATTTGAAATAAATAGAATAATAAAAGATGAAAAAAATAACCGCATTTTCAAAAATTAATTTTTTGATGGAATTGCAACATC
>CACEHW010000055.1 GCA_902559415.1 uncultured Fidelibacterota bacterium | reverse complement strand
ACTACGGATTTGGTTTATTTTACTATTTAAAAGTGAGGTCTGGATTGTCCTTATTTCAGATTTCACTTGCATCATTTTGGTCTGGTTAAGCGCTTCAATGAAAACTATAAAAGCTCCTCCAAGTAAAAGCGTAACTACAACTATTTCTACTAATGCAAAACCTTTAGAAGTTATTTTTTTTATCATGAGTTAATAACTTCCCAATATCCTGTAAGATTTTTTATATGGATTTCTCTATTGTTGTTTAATATAATTGTTCCACTTTGTAGACAATTACCCCATTTCGTAAAAGTCAGTTCATTGGAACCATTAAGACTTACACTAGTTATATCTACTCCTGAATTATTATCCTCAGAAAGATTGACAACGCCATTATTACTTCCAGGGAAATCACTAAATACATTACCATTTTTATAGATTGTATATGTCTCATTATTTTGATTAAAAATTATTTTTATTTGTCTGCGCATTCCCATGGATATTGTTTTTGCTTGGTCAATGTCAGAAGTAACCTGATTAACAGCAGCACTAACTCTAGCATTTACAGTAATATCTCTTAATCTTGAGGAAGATGCGGCAATTATGATTCCTAGGATTATTATGACTATAATCAATTCAATCAATGAAAATCCATTCCTTAATTGATTAATGTTAATTAAGTATTTTCTATTTTTTGTCATCGCCTGATGCAATCTAAGGCTTGATATAAAAAAAAGGTAGCTAGATTGTAAATTTAACTTCTAACCCAAAAGATGGGCTATCTGGGTCCGTATCTTTAATCACAATATTTCTTTTTTGTCTACCATCACCTACATTTTCAATCCAACTCCGATATACAAATGGATTATTATTTGAGTTTTTCGGTACTTCACCTGTCCCAAATAACTCATTTGGGGTTTGATAGTTTACGGATGAATCCATTGGGGCGTTGCACCACTCATCGGTCATTAAACTATCAGGAGGGGGGGGGTATTGAGGGGTCCCGAAGGCGTACCTCGTATAGAAGTAGTTGACAAATGCTTCTTGAATAATTACCATGTTTGACTCATTTCTGGTATACTGTGATTTGGATTGCAGTTTACTGTACATGGGGATTACTGTAACTGCAAGAATACCCATGATTGCAAGTACAATAACAAGCTCGACCATGGTTACACCAGATTTAGATTTTAATTTTTTAAACAACATATACTCCTAAAATTACAAAGGCTCCGCTATTATCAGCGAAGCCTTTAGTAATAAAATCAAATTAATTTTTAACAAATGATTATTGAAAACGTACTTCAGACCCCGCAGTTCCTAATTCTGTTCTTTGGTATACTGTTCCCGTTACATCACCATCTGTACCATGATTAATACCAGCATTGTAAGACCATTGCCATCTAGTATTGTCAGCCCTCTGGTGTGTTATTCTTCCAGATACACCACCTGAATTTTCATCTCCAGAATACCAATTTACAAAAGTCCACTCGTTATCAGTATCAGCATCATTGCCATCTACTGTATATGTTTGTGGAACAGTTTCTAAAGCCTCAAACGGGTTTTCTGGCCAATAGCGTCTTCCTTCGGTTAGCATTTTATGTTGTGCATAGTTTTCAAGTGCAGAACAAAGTTTATCGATCACAGCATCTTCAGCTGAAATTTCAGATTTTTGGATTGTTTCTAAATATCTAGGTATTGCAACCGCTGATAAGATACCTAATATTATCATTACCATGATAAGTTCAATTAGAGTAAAACCATTTTTATTATTTTTTCTCATAATATATCCTTATTTGTAAATATTTTAATTACCGCCAGTAGCATTTAATCTATGCAGAACATTAATTGGACCAAAAGGAGTGCCATCATACTCAAGTTCTCCAGTTGCTGGATCATACTTCCAAACAGCTATACTATCAGACTTTCGTAAGTGCGCAATAGTATTATTGTATTGAGGATTATTCCCATCACCTGTAAAGATCCAGTCCCGATCTTTCATTTGTGAAAGAACAAAAAGATCTGCATCATAATCAGGCGGCATTTTAGATAGTGCTACAAATGGATTTTCTGGCCATGAGCGAACACCGTTTGAAATATATTTTTCTCGAGCATATGTTTCTAAACCATCAGATATAGTATTAAGTATACGCTGCTCAACAGCAACTTCACTTTCCACTACAATATCTTGAAATCTTGGGATAGCCACAGCAGCGAGAACGCCGATGATGATCATCACCATAATTAGCTCAATAATTGTAAAACCGTTTTTATTTTTCATATGTTGCATTTTATTGCCTCATTTATTTTTTTATTAAAAAATTAATTTATTTCTCCGGTACTAGAATTGTAAGTCCAATAGTAGCTAGAGCCATTTCTTCTATGATATACTCTATTGCTTGCAAACCACCAGGCATCATCTTGTCCTGAGTCACTCCCATTGGTATACCCATCAGGCTTTTTTTCTAACTCATTGAATGGGTTACTGGGATATGTTTTTGACCCGGATATTAAAACCTGATCTAAAGCATAAATTTCAGCAGCTGATTCAAGTTGAGCTAAAATAGCTTCTTCAGCAGCTTCAGCTGATTGTGATATGATATTCCCCATTCTGGGTACTGCCACTGCAGCCATAATACCTAGTATGACCATCACAATGATTAGCTCTACTAGGGTGAAACCTTCACGTAGTTTACGAGATGCGTACATTGTTAAACTTTCTGTTTGTAGTGTTATGTCCATATAAATTTTCTTTGCTATTAGTAAGCAACTCTTACTCCGAATTCACCGTTGCTTGAGTTGTAATACCACTTGTGTCTTGTGTTGTCATTTCTTTGGTGCGCAACGTGACTGTCTTCAGTAAATACCCACTCACCATCTTGATCTGGGTACCCAAGACCAGTATAACCATCAGGAACTTTATCAAGTTCATCAAAAGGATTGGAGGGGTAGCTTTTACTAGAATTGTTTACTACTTGATCCATTGCATAAACCTCAACAGCAGATTTTAATGATGCTAAAACTGCATCTTCAGCTGCTTCTTCTGAGGACGCAATGGTATTACCCATTCTTGGTACTGCTATTGCTGCTAAAACTCCAAGAATTACCATAATGATAACTAACTCGATTAGAGTAAAGCCTTCGTTAAATATTTTTTTCATTAGTTAATCTCACCAGTTGCTGCATTGTATCCCCAGGTTATTTCACTGCCATCATTTCTTGTATGTCGAACATTTCCGCCGCTAAACCACCAGCCTTTTGAATATAGAAGATCATTTTTACTTTTTGTGTCTAGTGCATCAAACGGATTTAATGGGTAGCTTTTTACTGAGTTTGCTACTACTTGGTCCATCGCGTATACTTCAACAGCTGACCTTAAGTTTCCAATTACTGCTTCTTCAGCAGAGACTTCAGAAGAGTCTATTGTATTACCTAATCTTGGAACTGCAACCGCAGCCAGTACTCCTAGGATCACCATAATAATGACAAGCTCTATTAGTGTAAAACCTTTATTTGTGATCTTTCTCATTAGTTTATCTGTCCATCTATCATACTGTACATCCAGGTTTTGACATTGCCATCATTCCTGGTGTGTTGAATAGTACTGCCATCATAAGACCAGCTAGTATTTAGAAGTTCATTCTTGCTTTTATTATCTAGCGCATCAAATGGATCATAAGGATAGCTCTTTGAAGAGTTTGCTACTACTTGATCCATCGCGTAAACCTCTAAAGCTGATCTTAAGTTTCCAATTACTGCTTCTTCAGCAGAAACTTCAGAAGAGTCTATTGTTGATCCAAGTCTTGGAACTGCAACTGCAGCTAATACTCCTAAGATTACCATGATGATAACTAGTTCAATAAGAGTAAAACCACTATTAAAATTTTTCTTCATAATTAAAACCTTATTATTTTTAATCTAAGTTTTGTCTATTACCTAGTGAGCCAATTTTGGCTTCATCACCAAGTTGTACACCCTTATCATATTCCCAATAATACCTAGAATTGTCTGCACGCTGATGAGTAATCCTTGAATTACTAAAATCAAAAGTCCATTCACCATCTGAGTCAGCAATACCATCTAGTTGCTCAATTCCACTTTCGTTACCATTATCGTTAGGGTCATAACCACTTGGAGGTTCTGAAAGCGCATCGAATGGGTTGTTCGGCCATATTGCTCTTCCTTCAGAATAAAGCTTGTTATTAGCATACTGCTTTAATCCTGCCTTAATGCTGTTGATCACTGCATCTTCAGCAGATTTTTCTGCATTAGAGATGCTATCTAGATATCTTGGGACTGCAACCGCAGCCATGATTCCCAGAATAACCATTACAATGATTAATTCTATTAATGTAAAACCTTTATTTATTCTATTTCTCATAGTATTAATTCCTTTTTTTTGTTGCTCTGAATTACTGAGCTAAATCGCCTTTGAATATTTTAGTAAAAGGTAGATATGGAGTGTCTCCGTGACTTATGCTCCCATCAGTAGGATTATAGATCCACACAGACAAAGAATCCTCAACTCTTCTATGCACAATAGCGTTTGCTAGAGAAATATTTTCATAGCTTAGTTCAGTATCCCCAGTAAAAATCCATTCGCCGCCAACTAAGCTTGTCATGTCTGTGTTTTCTGAATCATAATCAAATGATATTGTGGTTAGAACTTCAAACGGATTATCTGGCCAGGCTTTTATTCCATTGTCCATAAACTCTTCCATTCCCCAAGTTTCAAGGCCGTCAACCATTTGAGTTATAACGCCTTGTTCAGATGCTGCCTCCCCTTGCCTAATTACTACAGCAAATCTAGGTATTGAAACAGCTGCTAGAATTCCAACAATGATAATTACCATTATTAGCTCAATTAGTGTAAAACCATTTCTATTTATTT
>CACEHW010000054.1 GCA_902559415.1 uncultured Fidelibacterota bacterium | reverse complement strand
GCTGTTCCTGCTTTAATTGTTGGTAATGGTATTTTATTAAAGCACTCATCCAATGTTCAAGGTTGCGCCAATGCAATTGAAAGTTGTTTTAATGAAGCTGGTTTTCCAAAAGAACTTTTTAAAAATCTACAAATCCCAAGTGCTATGGTTGCTAAAATAATAGAAAATGATAAAGTTTCAGGAGTTGCTGTTACTGGTAGCACTAAAACAGGAAAAGCTGTTGCTAAAAAAGCAGGTGAATATTTAAAAAAAACAGTTTTAGAACTTGGTGGAAATGATCCATATATAATTCTAGATGATGCTGATATTAGTAAGGCAGTTAAATCATGCGTAGAAGGAAGGCTCCTAAACACAGGACAAAGTTGTATTTCAGCTAAAAGATTAATTATCACAAAGAAAAATGTTGAAGTTTTTACAAAAAAATTAATAGACCTTTTAGAAACAAAGGTTGTCGGAGATCCATATGATGATGTTGATCTTGGTCCATTAGTCTCAAATGTTGCGAGAGATGAAGTCCATAATTTGGTTAAACAGTCTATTTTGCATGGAGCTATTCTTAAAATGGGTGGGGAGATTCCAGTTAGCAAGGGGGCATATTATCCAATTACAGTTTTAGTTGATGTTAAACCAGGAATGCCTGCTTTTGATGATGAAATTTTTGGTCCAGTTTTTTCAATTATTAAGGCAAAAAATGATAAAGAAGCTATTTATTTAGCTAATAAAAGTAAATTTGGCTTAGGAGCGGCTGTGTTTACTTCTGATATTGAAGTTGGTGAAAAAATTGCAAATGAAAAGATTCAATCTGGATTATGTTTTGTTAATGATTATGTAAAGTCAGATCCTAGGTTACCTTTTGGTGGAATTAAAACATCCGGTTATGGAAGAGAATTATCTAGCTATGGGTTAATGGAATTTGTTAATATTAAAACTGTAGTAGTTCAGAAAAGTTAATTATCGATTTTCAATGATTAAAAATATATTAATTATCTTAATTTCAACTCTATCTATCTGTTTTTCTCAGGAAAACCGCTTGTTTTGGGATGGTCGCAAGTGGAATAGTATAAGGGGGGAAGTAAATTTTATTGATAAAACTGAATATATAGTAAAGAGCACATATATACATGGGGTGCTTGATGGAAGGTTATATGGATACTTAAAGACATGGTCAAAAAATGTCATGCTTGCGAATGAAGTTTTTGGAGAACAAGTTGATTATTTAACTGTTAGAGAAATTGTAAATAGTCTAAATCATTTTTATGAGGATCCACTTAATAGTTATATACCTATTCCATCAGCTATTGTTGTAGCCAACTTATATGGTAAACGAGTTCCTGTTAATGTAATTGAAAAATACATTCAAGATTCAAGAGATTGGGTAAATAGCCTTATTTTAGATTTAGATACTCTTGATTATAGTAGATTGATCGAAGAAAAATATCTAAGGTATAAAGATAAAAATTAGTCTATCCTTATAAATCCAATTTTTGGATGCCAGGTAAATACCCTAGATTCGCCAATGAATCTAATCTTTGAAATTAAAAATTCATAAGTATTTGGCATATCGTTTTGCGGTTTATTAAAAGAAATACTACGAGTAGTAGAGAACCCTTTTTGTAGTGGTGGCTCATATCCATATATGAGGACCAATCGTTTTTCATCGATCAAATTTTTATTGACGTCCTTTTCAATTACAAATCCTTCAACATAATCTAGTGGTTTATCCATTAAATTAGTAATCTGTATATTTACCATTGTTCTACTGTCATTTACTAACCTTGTTCGTAAATCTAATTCGAAAGGGATATTTACTTGAGCAGTTAAAGCGTATGAAAAGATTATTGATATTGCTATTAATTTTTGCATAATAATTTATAATCTAAATTAAGAAAAATATATTTTGAAAAAAATGTACAGTAAAATTTTTATCTTTATGAATTTTTTTCTATGTCTAGTATTTCCGCAAGTAAATATTGGTGAATGGGATGCTTACACTAGTCCATTAGAAATCAGGAGTCTCGTTGTAAAAGGTGATTCAATTATTTCTGCTTCTGAAGGAGGATTATTAATTAAAAGTAAAAATCAGTTTACTACCCTTACTACAATTAATGGCATTTATATGGTTGACCTATCTTCAGTAGGGAAAGATAAATTCGATAATATTTGGATTGGAGGTAGTTCACCTAATGGTTTTATTCAAATTTATAATTTTGATCAAGGTAGTATAGAGGTATTTGATTATGGCCTTACTGAAATCACGCATTTTTATTTTGATAATGAAATCACATACGTTTCTTTTATTGATGGTCAAGATGTTGGATTTATGAAATTTGTATATTCTGATGGTAAGTGGTCTTATCGAGATATTTATCGAAATTTTCCAGATGCGATAGAAGAAATAATGGGATTTGAGATTTTGGAAACAACATTAGCATCAGAAAAGAATATATTTCTAGCAACAAACATCGGATTGTTTTTAGGAGATATTTCAAAAAACTTAAAAGATCCTAATAATTGGGAAAGGAGATTCTGTTGTTTCGAAGATGGGCCGGTAAGGGCAATGACTAAATATAAAACTGGAATTGCATTTATTTTTAATGAATTAGATCATCAAACAGCTGCTGTTTATTATATATATCCTAATGAATCATCCTATTTATTTAGTAATCTAGAAATTCCAATTCCTGTAGAATTTCAAGAAATGTTATTTGACCATGATGATTATCTTTGGGGCATAAAAGATAAAACAATTTATAGCCAAAGATCAGATTTTAGCCCAATGGTACATTCAAAATATTTAAATGATATTAAAATAGGTTTCGATGAAGAAATAATAATAGGGACTGATCTAGGTATAAAATCTATTAATTCAAATATGATGGTTTCTTCATTTATACCAAATGCGCCAGCATCTTCAAAATTTACAGCAATAGAAGTTCTAGGTGATGGTAGATTGGTTGGTGCTAGCTCAAATGGTCTAAGCATAAAAGATTTTGATGGTTGGCGAAATATTTTGGAGGTAAAAATTGATGGGTCAAATAACATACACAGTAACTATAATTACAACGAATTCATAGCAGATACCATTCCTTATGACTTTGGAGATGCAGTGTCAGATATTGAGCAAGGGCCTGATGGTTTAGTTTATTTAGCAATAGAGGGCACATATCCTACATTTTCTAATCCAGTCAGGATAGGAGGTGGCATTTTAGTAATTGACATAGATAATACTGAAAATATTTCTGTTATAGATACCACAGTTTTATCATATTATACTTCAAGCTCTTCAAGTAGACCTTATATTGTAGTTAAAGATTTAGAATTTGATCAATTTAATAATCTTTGGGTTGCAAATGCTTATGCTACAAATAAAAGTTTCCCCATTCATGTTAAAAATATCAACAATGAATGGAAATCTTATGGCTCCTCAGAAACTCAAAATAAAATTAGTCAATCACCGATATCAATAGCATTTGATGATTGGTCAAGACCTTGGTTTGGTGCATTTAAAGCAGAAGAGGCCAATCTAGGAGTTTATCCAGATGGAGGGATATTTGCTTTAAGTTATAATGGCAATGCTGTTGAGCCATTAGACTTTTCTTGGGAAAGCATATTGTATAATTCTACAGTATGGTCAATAGGATTTAGCGGTAATAGACTTTACTATTTAACGCCTACAGGTCTTAATTATTATGACATTGTAAATGGGCAAAATCCTGTAGTCGGGCAAAACCAATATCCCTATTTCCCAAATATCGCTTTCGGTGGAGGTTCAAAACTAAAAATAGATGAACAAGGTAATATTTGGACTATTTCTACAACTCAAGGAATTCATGTTCTGCTCGAAAATACAACTTACTGGCCAACTATAAACGGATTGAGACAAAGTAATAGTCCTTTATTATCAGATGAAGTATATGATATTGATTTTGATAATGATAGAAAACTTGTATATATCGCTACAAGTAAAGGTATTAGCGTTTTGAGGATTCCTTTTGGAACAAGTTATGAAGATTATAGTAGTTTAAAAATTTTTCCAAGTCCATTCAAAATTAATGAACATAATTTTATGACAGTTGATGGATTGCCATTTAATTCTTCTATGAAAATTTTAACATTAGATGGTTTTGTTGTAAAAGATATTGAAAGTAGAGGATTATCTAGCGATGGAGATCAAATAGTTTGGGACGGTAAGAATAATAAGGGTAAAGCTGTTTCTAGCGGTGTATACTTAATTGCTATTATAGGCTCAAATGGTGAAAACAGGTATGAAAAAATAACAGTATTAAATCATTAGTACTAAAAAGTACTAATGATTTAATTAAAGCAAGGATAATTGATTATTTTGCTAATGATTTTCCAGTTGAACCTAAATCAGCAAAGGCTTCATCTAGTCTTTCAATCATGTTAATCTCTGCACTTCTTAATACTTTTCTTGGATCATATTGTTTTTTGTAAGGTGTGCCATCATCAGGGTCTATTTGATGAAGAAATGCTTTGGCATTTTCATTTACATATTTCCCTATAGCTCTTGAAAAAGCAAATTGAGTATCTGTATCAATATTCATTTTAAAAACACCATAACCAATAGCAGTGGTAATCTTCTCTTTTTCAGAACCAGATCCTCCATGAAATACTAAATCTAATGGTTTACTTTCAGTACCACATTTTTCTTCAATGAGATCTTGCGAGTTTTTAAGAATTTCAGGTCTAAGCTTTACATTTCCAGGCTTATAGACTCCATGTACGTTTCCAAATGAAGCAGCTAAACTAAAATGACCGACAGGAGACAAAAGCTCCCATGCGAGTAAGCAATCTTCTGGTTGTGTATAAAGGAGGGGATTATCAGCACCAATGTCGTCATCAGAACCAACACCATCTTCTTCGCCTCCAGTAACACCTAGCTCTATCTCAAGACTAAGTCCGATTTTAGACATTCTTTCAAGTAACCTTTTACTTTCTGATAAGTTAAAATCTATATCCTCAGCGGATAGATCAAGCATATGTGAACTAAAAAGAGGTTTGCCATGTAAATTAAAATGACTTTCACTGTGGTTAACTAATTCCTCAACCCAGGGTATAAGTGCTTTATTTGCATGGTCAGTATGCAGGACAACACAGATACCGTATTTTTCAGCTAATAGATGAACATGCTGAGCAGCAGAAACAGTGCCTAAAACCTTTGCCTCAAAACTGTCTTCCAGGCCAAAACCCGCAAAAAATTGCCCTCCACTATTGGAAAATTGAATTATGATGTCAGATTTATTTTTTGCAGCAGCCTCCATTGCAGAGTTTATTGAGTTTGTCCCAACTACATTAACAGCA
>CACEHW010000053.1 GCA_902559415.1 uncultured Fidelibacterota bacterium | reverse complement strand
GGGAATGGTATCTCCCCAAGATCTCGGATTTGATGGTCAAATAAATATCGAAAGCGACTCTGATATTCTTGAAGCAAATTTAAATAGTGGCAACCTTATTATTAATATTGTTAATGGAATAAACACAAGCTCTGAAGGTGCGCCAACTGCTATTATTACCATTAATGAGATAGTGAGCGCTTTGAATAATGATCCATTAGTTATAAATACCGGTTCTATGTATGGCACTCAAGATCCAATTGAGGTTGACCTCAATGGGTATAAAATTTTGATGCCTCAGAATAATCAATCATTGAATTATATTGCTGATGTCCAGACGGTCTATGAGGTTGGTACCTATAGCTTGTTAGACTCAATCGAGATTGATATTTCTGTTACAGAATTAGGATTTTCTACTGTGAGGGGCTTTTTTGCTCAAGATGCAATGTCTGATTCAAACTCTATTGCTTTAGATGATTCAACAGTTGTACATAATGCAGTTCTAAAGTCCGGAGATTTATCTCTAACGATTGATAATAGTATTGGCGTTGTTGCGGATGTTTTTTTCCAAATTGATGAATTCTATAAAAATTCTACATCTCTAGATACGACATTCACAATTAATCCTGGGGTGTCGAATGTTGAGATAGATCTAAGTGGGTATAATCTTGTACTACCCTCAGATGTTGATACGCAAAAAGTAAATTATGTTTCTAATATTTCTCTCCCATCTGATCAAGAAATGACATTGTCTTTGAGTGACTCAATTGCGATTGAAGTAAATATGACAAACTTAGAATTCTTAACTGTGACTGGTCAAATAAATCCAGTAACTGTAGATATAGATCCTGTAGAACAAACTATTGATGCCTTACCTGAAGAGCTAGATGGATTTGACTTTGAAAATGTAGAAATGACCATAGATTTTAATTCAAGCATAGACCTACCTGTTTATCTTGATTTGAGTATTACTGCATATAACGACCAGAGTGGAGATTCAGTAGTAAAAAATGTTAGTCAGAATATTCATGCAAACCCGAGTATTCAGATTCCTGATGCTTCTACACTTATTAATATTAGACCTGATCGTATAATTGCGCGCGGATCAGCTCAAGTAGGAGATCTAGATTCTGTTGGGACCGTGGCAAGTGATGATTCTCTATCAGGCGTAATGACTGTCAAAGCGCCACTTATGTTTCTTATAGATGAGGATGCTATTATAAGTCCAGACCCAGCTGAGTTAGTTGAACAAGGCGATAGTTTGGGTATTCCTGATGATATAATTGATGCAGCGCTCATTTTGCAAATTGAGAATCAGTGGGAGTTTGGTGCCAATGTTTCAATTGTTTTAGCTCCCGATTCATTATCTATTGAAAATGGAGAGGTTGATACATTGCTATCAGGCTTCACTTTTAATCCTGATGCCTCTGTAGTAGATACTATTTATCTAGATCAAGATGCATTTCAGTTATTAAAGAGGTCACCTAGTTGGATACAGCCTCAGGTGAGTGTTTTATCAGATAGTAATAGTCCAGTAAGATTTTTAAGTACAGACACTCTTAAAATAACAATTGACGGCATCTCTTCTTCAATTGATTTATCTACATTGGCTAATGGTGAATAGCATGAGAAATTTGATCATAAAGCTATTTCTATTTTCTTTTATTTTTAGTCAAACAAACTCAATTGATATTGCAACTACCGGTGCTAATAAACTAAGGATGCATGGTCAATTAAACGTATTTCATAATCCTGCTACTATGGGTTATTATGCTAAGCAATCACATATTGATACATTAAATAGCAATGTTTCTTTTGAGGATTTATCTGAGCAAAGTGAAGAATATCAAGCTCAATCAAATGATAATAATGAAAATGAATTTTCTGATTTTGAAAATTTTCAAGATGATTTAAGTGATTCTCTTGCTCTAAAGATAGATGAAGTAATTGCGTCTTCTGATTCAATTATTGCTGATACATTAGGTGTTAAATCCAATTTTAGTATGAATCTTTTTAGTGCGTCGTTTGGATTGGGAAGTGGTTCCATAACGCCAGATTGGATTACCAATCAATTATTTGGAGGTAAAGATCTAAGAGATATAGAGCAAAGAAAATCTTTTCTTAAAGGAATATCAAAAGATATTAATGTCCAGCTACCGTTATTTTCGAGTTTACCTCTTTTAAATTTTAGTTTTGGATCAAATGTGATCAGCCTAGGTCAAGTTGTGAGCTATACCTCTATAAACCTACCTAAAGACTTTGCTCAAGTACCATTTATAGGCCTAGAAAAAGGTAAAGAATTAAATATTAATTCATTAGAAATTCAGCACGTTACGTATTTACCAATATCGTACTCAAAAGGATTTGTAATTAAGCCTGGTATTATTCCTTTTGGTCAGAAAAGTTATGCTGGTTTTAGGTCTAATTTGCTTATTGGCCTTGCTGAAGTACATACTGAAAGTGTCAGAGGGAAAGTCCAAGGGACTGATACTAATACGTTGATTGATGCCGATATAGAATTAGGCGTATCACTTCCGGTCTCAGTAGATGATTCTTTTCCAAAGGGCTCTTTTCCAATTGGCATTGGAATTGATCTAGGTATCATAACAGAAATTGATGACAAATTAACAATTGGTGCTAGTATAGATAATATATTTGCTTCCCTTAATTGGAGTGGTGCTACAGTTTATAGCGCAAGTGTTCAAGGAGAATTAACTCCTGATGAAATTGCAGATGCAGATTCCCTATCTGAGCTATTAGACCAGTCTGAACTAAAAGAGAGTTCTAGTTATAAAACAAATTTACCAATTTCAATAAATCTTAGCGGTACTTATAAAGTAAAGGACTGGGCTGTATTAGATGGAAATATTAGACTTGATCTTGGAGATTATTATTGGGCAAGTAAAAAGCCGCTTATTTCACTAGGGTCAGAGTTTTTTCCAAATAACAATGTTCCACTATATTTTGGAATCTCATTTGGGGGTGAAAATAGTTTTGCCTGGGGTACTGGCGTGAGCTTTAAGATGGGTTCAGTTATTTTAGATCTTAGTGGGGGTCAATTAGGTGGACTTTTTAATAACGCGACAGGAATGCAGTTTGGATTTGGTTTAAGAATCCAGAAGTAAAACTTATTTTGCAGCGTAAGCTTTCGCCCATTTTGATTCTGGGGCAATAGCAATCAATTCTTTTTCTTTTAGCCTAGCTGTCTTTTCATCACCTAGCTTTCGGTATATCTGAATCATGTAATGTCTAACTTCAGGTATCTTAGCATGATTTTCATTTTTTTTCTCTAACCGGCTGAGTGTTTTCATTAGTTTACCAAGTGCCGATTGGAGTTCCATTTTATTAGGGCCTTTCATAGACTTTCTATAATAAAGATGATGTAATGCTTCATCTTCAGCTTCAGCACCACGAACACCCGCCACGGTCACAACCTGTTCAACTTCTGCTTCAACTTCATTAATCTCTTCGATTTCTTCCCAAACAGTGGTATCCCATAGATCATCCATGTTGATGTCTTCATCTTCATCTTGAGCTAGAAGTAAAGAGAAGAAAATGATAGGTAATATATAATAGAACTTTTTCATATTTTCAATATTACGACATTGTGCATAATTAATCAAATTTTTTGTATTTAGAAGGTTTATCACCCATACTTTCAATAAAGCCCACTTGTCCAACAAGTTCAGGGTTTTTCAGCTTTACTTCTTCAAATATTTCAAAGGCTTTTTCATAATTTCTGATACGGTAAAATGCTACAGCTAAGTTGATTTTATATTCTCCATTATCAGGGTCTTTTTCGATAGCTTTCTTAAAATAATCTACCGCCATAGCGTTGTTACCAATTTGGGCAAAGGTAATGCCGACAGCATTATCACTCTTTGCTCTTCTTGCTCTATATGAAGCGCGCTGAACAGCCTCTGGTTCTAATTTTGGAGCAGATTCTTTGAGTTCATTTAATCCTTTAGAAGATTCTGAATCAAGATCAGCTTCAAGATCAGCAGATAAGCTAATTGTATTTGCACTAGCCATTGGACCTGCAGATGCCTTTGCTGCCCCAAGTATGTCTTCTAGTTTTCCAGAAAAAGAAGGGGCTATCTTTACTACCTCATCATACGTTTGTTTTGCTAATCCTTTATTACCTAACATGAACTGTGATATTGCAATATTAAGCATAAACCCAGGGTGGTTTGCTTGTTGCTCTAAAGCTTGATTATAGAACTCTATCGATTTTTCGTACTCTTCCTGTTTAGTATAGCAAACTCCAAGAGTGTTTAACGCATCTGGGAAATTAGGCGTTATACTCATGGCAGTGTTAAGGTTGTCAATTGCACTTTGATATCGTCCAAATTCCATGTAGAGAACAGCTACATCATAATAGTCATCTGCTGTTTCTAGTTTTCCTTCAATGCCTTTTGCCACAACCTGATCAAGCCATTTGATATATTGTCTAATATCCTCTTCAAGTAACTCACTTACGCCTGTTGGATCAGGGATATAAACCTCTTCAGGAGTGATTGATCCAGGTAAATACTTTGCCATTGCTTTTGTCATACTTATCTCATTGATGAATTGGTCAGCTTTCATCTGAGAATATTTTAGTGCTCCTTGCTTCCAGGCGCTAAAGAATGGTTTCCCAACTAAAGTAGCTTCCACAGGTATCCAAACTTTATCATCTACTACAGCGACCTCGTTTCTATCTAAAAACAGCCTATCTACGTCATCAGGCTTAACTCCGCTATCAAACATTAAAAATACATGTCCCTCACCAGGTTTGAAAACATCTAGCCACATTGTTTCGATTCCTATATTATTTAATAAGGTACCATATAATGTTGCAAGGTCATCACAATCGCCAATTTTATCATCTAAAAGTTCCCAGGGATACTTAACTGTATCAAACGCTGATTTATCATCAGAGATTTGTAAAAAAGGAGTAGAGGGGTCAACATTATAAACCAGGCCAAACGAACCAAGGGCGTCATAAAGAATTATAGCTCGGCCAAGGTTTGTTTTCCCAAAATATTTTTTTAATACTTCAGAGTATGCCTGGATGTTTGTTCTAGCAAATTTATCAACAACAACATCTTGAGTAGTAAAATACGAAGCTATCATTTCAGGGTCACTCCAGGTTAGTTTTCCCTTTCCTAACACGTAAGAGGATTCTAATTTTTTCTGAGCGAGTTTCTCTTCACCATCTTGTTTATAAGTTACTTTAATATCTGGCTGAACAAGATTATCAAAGGAGGCCTTTGCTGAGGTCAATACATCAGAGGAAAAAGAGACACCTAAATTATATGTTTCATCTGATTTTGGAGGTAAGGTAATTGATTCCGTATGTGGATTTTCCATCATAGTTGGGATATAAAATGATACATCTACAGGA
>CACEHW010000052.1 GCA_902559415.1 uncultured Fidelibacterota bacterium | reverse complement strand
TTCGAGGCGAATTATTGATTTTTTTTTCTCAGCAACAATTAAAAGATGAGAGTTGGCGACATAAAAAATCACCGATTCAGTTAAATACTGGTATTGTATATATTTGTCGTAGTAAATATGTAAATGGAGATTATATGTATTATGGACACAGGGTTTACTCTGGACCATACTTTGAAACTTCAAATTGCCTTGATATAATGGAAGTGCAGATTATTGATGGAAAATTTCAAAAAGAGTTCAAAATTTACGACAACGAAGGAAAGTTAAAAGAGCCAATAAATCTAAAGGACATTGATATAGGTGATGGATATTGGGCAAAACCATTAGAACTTGATGCTGATGGTGAGCTTATTACAAAACCTAAAAATTATAACGAAATTGTATATGATAGTTTTAAAGGTGGGCCAGGTGAAGAGGTTGGAGGATGGTTGGGAGATAGAACGATTAGAATAAGGGATCAAGGTAAAAGAAAAAATGATAATCCTAAAGGTGATCTCTGCAAATTTTCTAATCGTGTTTTTTCTCTTTGGGATAATGGAAAAATTCAATCAGAAGGTTATATCTTAAATGATGCCATGAGCGGCGAATGGAAATTCTATTACGAGACGGGAGAACTTGAAAAAGTTATCAACCTAACACTTGGAGTGAATTTAATTGATAAAAAAGTAAGAGATTGGGTAAAAACTAAGTATAGGAATACTCGAAATGGCGTTTCAAAATATTTTTACAAAAATGGTAACGTTAAAGCAATCCAAAATTATACTACTTATTATTTATTAAAAAAATTTGCTCAGCAAAGAGAAACGGGCTTATGGGAAGCGTTTGATGAGGATGGTAACCTAATTAATAAAAAAGACTTCAATTATTTTTATAATGACAAAGAATTTTATAAAGGAGATTGGGTTTTTGAGAATGGATATTTTATCACTGACAGTTCAACTGGGTGCATATCTCCAGTAATATATTCAAGTCCAATAATAATAAAAGGTACTTATGAAATTCTAAATGATTCAACGTACATGCATTTTGGTAAAAAGAAATCAAAATATGATTTTAACAATCAGTTTGTTGAGGTTGAGAACTTTGATATTAAACCTTATGATTACTACAGTTGGCATAATGATGAACTAGGAACAAAATTATTTGTATATAAGCAGAATAAAACAGATGGGGAACTTAGATCTAATGATTGTTATGCAATAAGGAAGGATATAAATAATTTTGACAAAATAGAACTTTATCGTCCCGGTTATAAACGCACACTTTTTACTTTATTAAGACATAAAAAAAGACCTGAGATTATTATGACACATCAGGAATTAACATTAAATAATAGTGAAAATAATAATGACTTTTATGTAAGTCTAATTGAAAATACTTTTTTTGATCGTATAAATGAGCAATTCAAAAAAATATATAATAAATCTTCTTTACACTGTGATTTAATAATAAAAGATAAAAATGATATTAATGTGTTTGCTGGTTCATTCTCTTATGGTATAAATCTTGGTAATAATACATATTACGATACTACTGGTACTATAATATATTCAACTGACTGTTCTATTTCTAGAACTGGTTGGAAAAACATACCTAGAATAGTAGGAGGAAAATTCTTAGTAGATAATGGCCCTTGGATACCTATAAATGACACATGGTTTTCAATGGGAGATGATCATGGTCTAGATTCAATAACATTTACTGAAAATTTTTTGACTCTATTCTATGAAAAGGATAGTGAGCTATTTAAAAAGAAGAAAAAGAAGAAAAAGAAGAAAAAGAAGAAAAAGAAGAAAAAGAATTCAGAAGAAAGCAGTATCAATAACAAATTAGCACCAAAGAGAAATAATAAAGTTTATCCAATAACAGGTTGGAGCTCAGTAGAATGGCGTAGTGGCAATAAGTATAGAGGGATAAAATTTAGTGAAGAGAACAAATTTTTTGACAATTTAACTTTTGTAACGTATAAATATGACATACTTGGATTAAGTCCATTTTTAAGATTAAGTCATCCATATTTTGAGGAAAATGATACTGGTGAGTCAAATGCATTGAGGGTTAAAACAGGATTGACAAACTATTTATTGCCTTATCTTCCAAAATCTTATATTAAATGGTTAGGAAACCTAAAGAAAAGAATGCCTTCACAGATCTAATTGCTTGGAGTGAAGTTTAGTAATAATGTTGATAGTTAATTATTTATTCATTATAAAAGATTTATAAAGAAAAAATAATTATTCATCGTTTCATTTGTAGAGATTGATTTTTCTCAAACATTCTACTTCTGTGGTTTATTGTAAATAGGATTTTTTTTATGGTGTTAATTCCATAGATTTGAACACCATGTGGATTATTTACTGCATTATAAAACGACAGTTATCTCCTGCATTAGCTTTTTTAATATCGTTTTTTTTCTATGCGATTGATCCTGCTTTTGCAACAGATAAAAATGATATGGTAGGCACTCAAGCTCCACATGTGTCATTATTTAAACTAAAAAACAATAAATATTATAGAACAAAAAAATTAATTGGTAAAAAAGATATAGTATTGAGCTTTTTTGCTACCTGGTGCAGTCCTTGTCTTAAAGAAATTCCAGAATTGCACAAATTATCAGCGGAAATGAGCGACATTGAATTTATACTTGTTAATGTCAATGAGAAGAGAGATAAAGTTGCTAAGCACGTTAATAAAAAAGGATATACTCTTCCAGTTATCCTTGATAAATACGGGGTAGCATTAAAAAGTTTTAAAGCTGAATCTTTACCTCTTCCACTTACTGTCGTCATAGATAAAAAAGGTATTATCACTTATTATCATTCTGGCTACAAACCTGGTGATGAAAAGATATTGAAAAATCACTTAGAAAAAATATGAGATATTCATTCTTAATATTTTCATTTTTATCTATTGTTTATTCCCAGGATTACAAACTAGTAGTAAGTATATTAGACTTCAAGGGTGAGGATGTAAGTGAAAAAATATTAAAGGCCTCATACCAAAGACTTGAAACTAGCTTAATTCAATCAAATCGTTTTACTGTGGTAGATAAAAAAGAACGAGATGAAGTATTAAAGGAACAAGAATTTCAGCAATCTGGATTGTGCGATGACGAATGTATTGTTGACCTTGGAAAGAACCTTGGTGCAGAGTATTTAGTTATTGGTGAGCTCATTGAATTACCAGGTCTATATCAAATTGACATAAAAATTTTAAGTGTTGAAACAGGCGAAACGACAAAAAAAGTAACTAGTGAAATTGAAGGTGGAATGAAGGACCTATTAAACGGTATTGAGGAGGCTAGTAGAGAGATAGTTAGACAAATTGCCTCTGGTGGTGATTCAAACCCTGTAATACAACAAGCGGGGATAGCATTAGCCGAAAAAAAATATAGCGGTGTTTTCATTGAAAGTAATCCGAAAGGTGCTACTGTGATGGTTGACGGTGAGGATAGAGGATTTACACCAATTCAAATTGAAAAGATAGAAGTTGGAACTAGGTCGCTTATGTTGATAAAACCTGGCTATGAGACATTATCCAAAGGGATAATTGTTATTGAAGGAGAAATAACAAATATTTCTGAAGTTTTAATCCCAAAAACTGGAAGTCTTACAATATTATCTGAACCCACTGGGGCTATGGTTTATTTAGAAAACATTCCTAGGGGAAAGACTCCTTTAGATTTAAAAGGATTAGAGGTAAAAGATTATATAATCGATGTAGAATTAAAAAATTATCGAAAAAAGACACTACGTGTTACTGTACAGTATAATCAAAATACGACCCAAAAATTTGAACTGGAATCGCTACCTGGAACAATTAATGCAATCATAGACCCAGTTAGTGCAACAGTAAAAGCTTATGGAAAAAAATATAAATCAAGTGGCTCTGGTATTACAAAGGTTACACTACCAGCTGGAAAGCATAGTATTGAAATTTCTAATAAAGGATATGAATCTCAAACCAGAACGATAACAATAGGTCCCAATGAAGCAGTTCCTTTAGAAATTAATCTAAAGAAGAAGCCTGCTGGTGTTTCTTCTAACCCAGACATAGGGTTCCTAACGGTTCATAGTATGAATGACGATGTAAAATTGAAGATATCAAGAACACCTGGTGTTCAAGAACTCCCTCTAGATTATTATGAACTAAAATATGGTGTTTATAATCTAAAGGCGTTCAAAAAAGGCTTTGAAAGTAAAAATGTAAAAGCCACCATTCGTCAGCAGCAGACAGAGAAAATTGAAATAAATCTTGATAAGAAAACTGCAAAAAAGGCTTTAAAGTATTCTCTTTATTTTCCTGGAGCTGGTCAAGTGTACGCCGGTACTTATCAAAGAGGTCTTATCTATTCAATTACCTCAATTGCAATGGGTGCTATGATTGGTCAAGGGTTTGGGACATTAAACGAAGAAAAAGATTTAATGGACCAATATTATTCAAATTATCAAAATGCGACCAGCCCTGATCTAATTAACTCAAACTGGAATGTCTATAATGACCAGGTTCAAGTAGTAAATGATGAGCAACAGAAGCTTTTGATATTCTCTGGAGTTTTAGCAGGTTCATGGATTATGAGCTTAATTGACGCTTATTATATGTCAGGGTTATAGTGCCTCAAAAACTACTGACATATATATTATTATTCTTTTTTATTCTCAGCTGTGACGATGTCGCTTCAGTCCAAGATAATCCTTTAGATCCAGGAAATGAAGATTACGTTGAGCCTACTATATTATTTCTAAGTGAGCTCAACAATGGAGATATTATTTCAACTGAAACACTATCGCTCGCTTGGAAAGGAAATGAATTAGTTACAGAATATAGATATAAGCTAGATAGTTTTCCATGGACATATTGGTTTGAAGATGCATCTGCTACGTTAGAGTACTTAGATGAGGGAGAGCATACCATGTCAATTCAGTCTCGCTATTTATCAGGTGATACATCTGAAATAGCTAGTCTTTCATTTATTGTCGATGCTGTAGAAGGGCCGGCATTAATATTCTATCCAAGACGCCATATTGCAACGCAAGGTTCTAATGTTACTTTTCAGATTTTGGCAGAAGAAGTAACAGCTCTAATGGCTGCAGAGTTACATATTGAATTTGACCCTTCCAAATTAGAAATCATTTCTGTTTCCCAAGGTAGTCTTTTTCAAAATGGCCAAGAATCCATTTTTTCTTATGATATTGGGGAGAGCTCCATAGAAGTGCTAACCTCGCTTTTAAGTAGTGATTCTCCTTCAGTAAACGGCACTGGTGACTTGATTCAGATTGAAGTAAAGAGTTTAGTCTCTGGAGAAACTTCGTTATCGTTTAATGGCAATGATGTTTTTAGAAATTCAAATAATGATGATATTGTGATTTTAGAAAAAATTAATGGGATAGTTGATTCACAATGATGGTTCTTAGGTATATTATTTTTATTTGCCTTACCATAAATATGGGTATTTCCCAAGCTTTAGGTAATTTTATATTTATTAATGGTTCGTGGAGCCCAAGCCGCACTCCATATATTTTTGATTACAGTAATAATACATGGTCTGAACCGCTAATGACAAATAATTCTTGGGGCGAACAGAATACACATATTGCTTATGATTCAAAAAA
>CACEHW010000051.1 GCA_902559415.1 uncultured Fidelibacterota bacterium | reverse complement strand
GCAAATAAAGAACCTCAAATAGAAAAAGAAAAGAGTGATCAAATGATTCAGGCTGAGGCTATTTTAAATGCTATTAAGGGTCAAGAAAAAATAAATCAGAAACATAAAATTTTAAAGTCGAAGGCTTACAAATATGATAAAGATTGGTAGTTAAAATTGAAAAATATATTTTTTATTTTTATTTTTAATATTTCAATATCATTTGGATTTAGTGCTACTGCCTCTGTTGATAAAAATCAGTGTTCAATTGGTGATATTATAAATTTTAAAATAGAATTAGAAGATGCTGATTCATTTGGTAGAGTTAATACCGAAGCTTTAAAAAAAGACTTCACTATTATTAGTGGGCCTAGTCAACAAACTAGTATGCAATGGATTAATGGTAGTATTACAAATTCAAGAATAATGTCATGGTCAATATCACCAAATAGTGCTGGAGACTTAATAGTGCCATCACTCAAAGTAGTAATTAATGGAAAAAAATATTCTACAAAAAAAATACTAATTAAGGTTAACCAATCTAAAAATAATGAAGATTTAGATGTATTTATATCTGCTGAATTAAGTAAAAATAAAGCATATCTTGGAGAGCAAATAACTTTAACATATAAATTATACAGAAAAGTTGAATGCTCTGTTGAACCTTTTGAGATTCCAAAATTTCCAGGATTTTGGTCAGAGGAATTATTTAGACCTAATCAAATTAAGTTTAGAAAAATATTTTTAAAAGGTGTTCAATACCAAGAAGGAATTCTTTATAAAGTGGCTTTATTTCCTATTTCTGGGAGGGAGATTCAGTTAAAATCATTAGTTGTAAAAGTTCAAAAACAAAAAAGGAAAAAAAGAAGGAGTAGGGATCCATTTTTTGATCCATTTTTTGATTCATTTTTTACTGAAACTGAAACAAAAATTTTAAAGTCACAAGAACATACAGTTTATATTAAAGAATACCCCGGGTCTAGACCTAGTGGATTTACAGGAGGTGTTGGGGATTTTACAATCGCTACAACTACTGATACTGATTCATTGATTGTAAATGAAGCTATAACTTTTAATGTATCTATAGAAGGTACTGGGAATATGGGTCTATTTTCTATTAACGATCTAAAGTTTTCTGATGAGATAGACCAATTTCCACCAAAAGAAAATTTTGATAAAAATGTTTTCAGAGATGAACTTTCTGGGAAAATAACATGGGAATATATTTTAGTACCTAGGATAGCTGGTAAGCTTACTATCCCTCCAATAAATTTTACTTTCTTCAATCCAAAAACAGAAGAATGGAATGTATTATCGTCAAAGCCTAAATCGGTTAATGTAAAAAAAACCAATAGTAGTATCTTAGCAAATAGAGGGTTGACAAAAAGAGAAATTGAGGTTTTTGGAAAAGATATTAAATATATATATAATGGTAAACCAAACTTTAAGGAAATAAATTCTAAATCTTCTTACATTGTTTTAGGTATTTATTTTTTCAGTATTATTATATTAATAATACCTTTTTTATTAAAATTAATTATGGGCTATAATATAGATAGTCTTCCTGCAAGACTTTCAAAAAATGCTTTAAAGAAAGCAATTGCAAGTATTGAAAAAGTTAAAAATGAAAAATTACCAATTGATTCAAAAATCATCTATTTATTTTTGAAAGAAAAGTTTTATTTACCTAACTCAAATTTAGACCCTGCATCTGTAAGAGTTCTTTTCATGAATAAGATTGAAGATAATCAGTTAAATGATCTTTTAGAACTTATAAAATTATGTGATAGTATTTCATATGGTCAAGCATCTAATGAAAATGAAAGTTTCTATAGAAAATCTATTGAATTATTGAATGATATTGATAGGTTAAGCTGATTATGAGGTTTTTAATATTACTAATGATTATTTCAATATCTTTTTCAGAAAATTTTTCTGAAAAGTTTGATATTGCTAATTCTTATTATAATGATAGTAAATACAATAAATCTATTCAACTATATGAAGAGATTATAAAAGAAGGAGTGCATAGTGAATATTTATATTACAATTTAGGAAACGCTTATTATAGGAGCGGAATGGTAGGGCAATCTATTTGGGCTTATAATAAGGCTCTCAGTTTAAACCCAAGACTAGAGAATGTTAACTATAATCTTGAAATAGTTAGTTCAAAAATTAAAGACAGAGTTATATTGCCTACAGAATTTTTACCAGTTCATGTTTATATTAGTTTAAAATCAGCCCTTTCATTCTATGAGTGGTTATTATTTGGATCTATACTATTTTTATTAACTGTCTGCTCTTTTGTGGCTTTAAGGCTATTTATATTTAATAATCATATAGTAAAAAAAATAAATTTCATATCTGGGTTAATCACATTTATTATTCATTTAATTATTCTAGATGTATTTTTAGAAAAAAATGAAAAACAATTTGGTATAGTAATTTTTGATAATGTAAATGCTTATTCAGGCCCTTTTTATGGAGATAATACTTTATTATTTACTGTTAATGAAGGTACTAAGGCTCAGTTGTTTCAGGAGCAAGGGGAGTGGTTTGAGATAGTAATTTTAAATGGTGGTAAAGCTTGGATTCCAAAAGAAAAAATTAGAATACTGTGATAAAGAATTTTATTATTTTTATTTTTTGCGTAAATGCATTTGCTCAAGATGTTGACTCTTTATTTTGGTTTGATGCCAATAACTTCCATGAAGAACTTCCTAAATTCCCCCTTGTTTTAAATAAAGTTCTTTTAGGAGTATATATGCCTCCGGCTGATTTGAAGTATGAGGCAGACCAAACTATTAAAGAAGTTTTTCGAATTCAAATTTTTGAATCTTCTGTAGCTTCAATTGCTAGATCCGAGGCTAAAAGGTTTCAAAATATTTTAGGTGATACTGTTTATGTAGATTTTGAAACTCCTTTATACAAGCTTCGAATAGGGAGTTTTAAAAATAGAAAAAGTGCTGAAAAAGCAATTGAAACAATATCAAGATTAGGAGCAAAGGATGCCTGGATTATTAGAACGAAAACAAAATCTAGGAAAAAATTATAATGGCTGGGCATAGTAAGTGGGCTAATATCAAACATCGTAAAGGCGCCCAAGATGCAAAGCGAGGAAAGATTTTTACAAAAATAATTAAGGAAATTACAGTTGCTGCAAGATTGGGTGGGGGAGATTTAGATGCCAATCCTAGATTAAGGAAGGCTGTTTATAATGCTCGTTCAAAAAATATGCCTCAAGATAATATATTAAGAGCTATTAAAAAAGGTACTGGAGAACTTGAGGGAGTTAATTATGAAGAAATGATTTATGAGGGTTATGGTCCTTTTGGTATAGCTCTTTATATGGAGGTTATTACTGATAATAAAAATAGGACTGTTTCAGAGTTAAGACATATTTTAAATAAAAATAATGGTAGTTTAGCAGAGCCTGGAAGCGTTTCATGGATATTCAGAAGAATTGGAATGATAATAGTAAAGGGAACTGATTTTGACGAAGAAAAACTTTTACACGATATTTTAGAAAGTGGCGCTGAAGATTTCGAAGTTGTAGGAAATGATGTTTTCATTTCTACAGAGCAAAGTCAATTAATGGTAGTTAAAGATAATCTTGATAGTTTGAGTTACAATGTAAAGTCTTCTGATTTAATAATGACGCCAAATTCATCACAATATGTCAACTCAGATAATCAGGATAAAGTTCTAAATCTTATGGATATAATTGATAATCATGATGATGTAACTCAAGTATTCTCAAACTTTACATTTAACAAAGAAAATTGAAAAATATACGACTTATTTCTATTGATCCAGGAATAGTAATTACCGGATTTAGTATCTTTGATTTTCAAAAATCTAAAATAAGACTTATTGCATATGGTACAATTAAGCCAAAAAAGAAAGATAGAATTGAAAAACGATTATTACATTTGCATGATGAGACATTATCAATAATTAAAAAATTTGATCCATCGGTTATGGCTATTGAAGATTCTTTTTACGGTAAGAATGTTAAATCTACTGTAATTTTAGGTCAAGCTAGATCGGTAATGATGTTAGCTGGTGCTAAATTAAATCTTGATATTTTTCAATTTGCTCCAAGAAAGATAAAACAGTCTCTTTGTGGGAATGGGTCTGCTTCAAAAGAGCAAGTTCAGTTTATGGTTTCAAATATTTTAAAATTAGAATCTATTCCAAAACCAATAGACATAACAGATGCTATGGCGGTTGGGATTTGCTTTGTAAATAATTACAATTCAATCTAGGAAGCTTTAACAAAAATGATAGATCAATTAACAGGAAAACTTTTATCATCTAGTGATAGTTATTTAGTAATAGAGGTAGGTGGGTTAGGAATCAGAGTCAATATTCCAAAAGCATCTTCTAAAAATTTTAAAATAAATGAAGTAATGTCTTTTAGTACCTACCTTCATGTTAAAGAAGATGCATTAGATTTATACGGATTTGAACATGAATCTGATAGAAGTTTGTTTTTGATGTTAATCTCAATAAATGGTATTGGTCCAAAACTTGGATTAACTATTATAAGTGGCCTTGCTCCAGAAAAATTAAAAATGAAAATAATATCTGGAGATGTAAAAGCATTGACTTCTATACCTGGGGTTGGTGCAAAAACCGCAAAAAGAATTATAATTGAATTAAAAGATAAATTGTCGAAGATTGATAGTGAGGATTTGGGCTTTAAGGATGAAATAGATTCTAAGATTTTTAGAGATGTGATTAGTGCGCTTGATGGGCTTGGGTATAAAGAAAAAGAATCTAAAAAAGCTCTAAAAAAACTAGGTTTAGATAGATCAGATAACTCTAATCAACCTATTGAGTATTTAATTAGGGAAGCTCTAAAAATTTTAAATGAATGATAATATTAAAAAAACAGCCCTTTATGATTATCATAAAGAAAATAGTAATAATGTAATAGACTTTTCAGGTTTTTTACTCCCAGTTTTTTACAGTAGTATATTAGAAGAACATCAATCTGTAAGAAAGGATGCTGGTCTTTTTGATGTAAGTCATATGGGCCAAATATTAATATCCGGTAGCTCTTCAGAGAGATTCCTCCAAATGGTAACTACAAATAATGTATCAAAACTTAAAAAAGGACAAGCTCAATACTCAGCAATCTGCAATAAAGAAGGAGGTATAATCGATGACATAATTGTTTACAAGTGTGAATCAGATTATATGTTAGTATTAAATGCTTCTGATATAGATAAAAAGTTCGATTGGTTAAAATCATTTCAGATTAAAGAAATAAAAATTGAAAATAGAAGTAAAGAATTTTCTATGATTGCTTTGCAAGGCCCAAAATCTAGAAAAATAATTCAAAATATTATTAAGGATGATATTTCAAAAATAAAATTCTATCAGTTTGTTCAAAAAATTGATTGTTTGGGGCATAATATTTTATTGTCGAGAACAGGATACACAGGAGAACTAGGTTTTGAGATTTATTGTTCTCATGATGCTGTCAAGAATATATGGTCTTATATTTTAGATAATTTTAAACATGAAGGGGTTAAGCCTGCTGGATTAGGATGTAGAGATACATTACGTTTAGAGATGGGCTATCATCTTTACGGTAATGATCTCAATATATTTACCGATCCTTTTATGGCTGGGTTAGGTTGGATAACGGACTTAAAAAAAGGTGAATTTGTTGGTAAGGATAAAATTAGTTCTAAAAAAATATCTCAAAGTACTTGTTTAATTTATTTTATAAT
>CACEHW010000050.1 GCA_902559415.1 uncultured Fidelibacterota bacterium | reverse complement strand
AAGAGAAAGAGAGTCCTTTCCTTTTACGAAAGTTGAATATGGTAAAGAAACGAATGACCTGAGCCCTAATAGTCAGCTGAAAATATGGTGTACAAATGACTATCTTAATATGAGTCACAATCAAGAAGTTATTGATGAAATGGTTTCTGTGATTAATAGGGTTGGTACAGGATCAGGTGGAACTAGGAATATTTCAGGTACAACCCCTTTCCATCAGAATCTTGAAAGAACTTTATCAGAGTATCACAATAGAGATGGGGCATTAATTTTTAATTCTGCTTACCTAGCAAACCAGACTACTATATGGACGCTTTGTAAAGCACTACAAAATGTCTGTGTTTTTTCAGACAGCCTAAATCACGCATCGCTCATCCAAGGAATAAAAAACTCTAATAGTGAATGTAAAATATTCAATCATAATGATCTTGAGCACTTAGAGACGTTACTTAAGCAGACAGATATAGATAGACCTAAATTAATTGTTTTTGAATCTCTATACTCAATGGATGGTACTATTGTACCAGTTGATAAATATGTTAAACTTGCAAAAAAGTATAATGCTCTCACTTATCTTGATGAGGTTCATGCTGTGGGTCTATATGGTAGTCAAGGGAGAGGAGTAGCAGACCTATTAGGAGTAGCGCAGGATGTTGATATTATTAATGGTACCTTGGCAAAATCATTTGGTCAAATAGGTGGTTACATTGTAGCAGATAAAGAAATTATTGATTATGTCAAAAGCTATGCACCTGGATTTATCTTTACAACCTCTATAATGCCATCTGTAGCAGCTGCTGCAGCGAAAAGTATTAATATTGTCAAGTATGCCGATGAAAAGAGAGATTTAATAATGAAGCATGCTCAATATCTAAGGTTAAAATTAAGTGAACATAAAATCCCATTTATCAATAGTGACAGTCATATTGTTCCAGTAATGGCCTTTGAATCAGATTTAGCAAAAACCTACTCAAAAACTTTAAATGAACAATACGGTATTTATATTCAGCCAATTTTCTACCCAACTGTTCCAAAAGGAGCAGCTAGATTACGGATTACTATCACACCCAAACATAGTGTCAATGACATAGACGAGCTAGTCAAAGCCTTGACCCAAGTAATTAGAAAAAATGATACTGAGCAAAAGGTTGTAAGCCCAGTACCAGAGCTTAGCGGCTCTTATATTTAAGTAATTCCAAACTTCTATATGAAAAATTTATTTACGACGTCCCCACATTATCCGCGGACGCGCATGAGGAGAAATAGAGGTAATGTATTTTCCAAATTAATCAGCGCTGAATCAGCGCTATCAGTCAATGATTTAATTATGCCTTTGTTCGTTGTTGAAGGTAAAGGTGTATCTCAATCTATAGAATCAATGCCTAATATTTTTCGATATTCTCCTGATAAAGTATTGAAAGTGGTTGAGAAGATAGTCTCATTAGAAATTCCAGCTATTGCACTTTTCCCAAAAATTGAAGATAGTCTTAAGGATAAAAGTGGTTCATTAGCATATAATTCGGATAATCTAATTTGTGAAACTGTAAGACTGATTAAATCCGAATTTCCAAATCTAGGAGTAATCTGTGATGTTGCCCTAGATCCATATACTGATCATGGTCATGATGGTTTATTAATTAATGATCAAATTGATAATGATGAGACTATTAAAGCCTTAGTGAAACAATCCCTTGTCCAAGCAGAAGCTGGTTGCGATGCTATAGCACCATCTGATATGATGGATGGTAGAGTATCTGCAATCCGTGATGCTCTAGATAGTAAAGGTCTCAAGGATACTCAAATAATTTCATATGCTGCTAAATATGCTTCTAGTTTCTACGGACCATTTCGTGAAGCCGTTGGATCAAATAATTTGAAAAACGTTATTGATAAGAGTAGTTACCAGATGAATCCAGCTAATAGCGATGAGGCAATGAGAGAAATTAGCTTGGATATTAATGAAGGTTCAGATATGATTATCATAAAGCCTGGAATGCCATATCTAGATATTATATATAGAGCACAAAAAGAATTTAATTTTCCAATTTTAGCATATCAAGTGTCAGGAGAGTATTCTATGATATTCCACATATCAAAGAAAGGATACATAGACTACGAAAAAGCAGTTCTGGAATCACTTATTGGTTTTAAAAGGGCTGGCGCATGCGGTATATTATCATATTTCTCTCTAGATGCCGCAAAGATGTTAAAAAACACATAAATTTTTCAAATTACTTACAATTCGGTTTGCATCATCTAATATATTTTTATTAATATTGATAATGAGATTAAGTCTCAATAAGAAAAATTAGTCGAATAAAATTATGCTGCAATTATATAAAGAAAAGCCGGTTACCATATCAATGCTAGATAGCAAGAGGATGGTCAATGTCGAGTTTTGTAATATAAATATGAAGCTGAAAGTTTGTCAATTTAAGCTCTTCCATAACTACCTAATGAATAAATTGAGAAATATTAATAGTGAAACGAAAAAAATTGATCTTCTTCTCGTTCGTGATAATTTAAGTGTCTCTATTAGCTTGAATGATTTCATCCAATTAACTCATGGTGTAGAATCTGTTATGCTTGAAAAGTTTGGCTATAAGTCTAACAAATATCAAACATAGGAGAGGTATATTTAACAAGTTTTTATCTTAAATAAAGGAATATCAAATGAAAAAAATATTTATAATTAGTCTTGGTCTTTTTCTAATTGGGTGCAAAGGCACTCAAGAAAGAAGTATAGTGATTAATGCACCTGTTGATGAAGTCTGGGCTGTTTTTAGTGATCTAGGAGGGCACGAACATTTTACAGCATTAGACAGTGCTTCGCTTTCCCCTGCTGGAGCAGTCGCTAAAGGGTCTATATGGTATGTATCACAAGGTAAAAATTCTGCTACATCTGAAGTCACAGCCGTTGAGCCAATGAAAAGAATTGAAACGAAATTAATTGAAGCTACTTGGCCTGCTTCGGAATGGAGTGAGACACATACTTTTTCTGGAGATTCAAGATCTACTGAAGTTTCATGGAAAGTAGATTTCACTGGTAAGGGGCCTGCTAGACTTTTTTTCCCATTTTTTAATGCCTATGTAGGTGTTGATATCAAAAAAAGTTTGAAAAATTTAAAAGTAATGATTGAGGGATAATAATTATTACTTCATCAAGTTTTATTTATTCAACGAAAAAGATTTTTTTTTGGGGTTTCTTTTTTGTTTTTATATCTTGTAATAATCGTATCATTTTGAATGAACGAGATGTTTTCGTTCAAAAGGTCGAGGCTTTTCAGTTTCTAAGTGAATATCACCATCAGCTCCATATTATGATTGGAGAAGATGAAGGAGATGGTGAAAAAGCATTCCAAGAGTTTTCTGATGCTCTAAATAATCTTGATAATCCTGAACTTATTCCTGTAAAGGCCTCATTCAATAGAATAAAAGAGTTTAGTATCGCATCTGAGACTGTTATGAAGCTAGATTATTTAATAGATTACTATCAGTCAGGATTATCACTTCAAGTTGAAGCCATATTAAGAGGTAAAGGGTATTTCGAAACCTTTCCTTTAGATTCAGTTATTATTATTTATGATAGTTTGTGAAGCGCTCAAAAAAATAATAAACGTTTGAGATATTAAATCATCATTTTTGTAATATTGCTTGATGAAATTTTCACGCATATTATATTTTATAATATTATTTAGTATCTTTTGTTTTTTCTCGTGCAATGGAGATAAAGGAGACACCAGTCCTCCAGAGCTAACAATTATTTCTCCAGTTAATGGAAGTGTGGTAAACGAAATAGTCAGTATAAGTGTTAATGCACTGGATAATGAAGAAATAGATTTTGTTCATTTTTTTGTTAGTGATAGCCTAGATAGTATGATTATATCCTCAGAGCCATATGTGTTTAATTGGAATACTAACGTGTTAGATGATGGAGACTATTTAATAAAGGTAATGGCTCAGGATGCTAGTGGTAATGCTAGTGATACTATTCAAATTAATCTTACTGTTGATAATACTCTTTCTATTCCTAGTGCTGTTAATATAATCGATATCACATACAGCCTGAGTATGATGTCTATTCATTTTAATAAGTCTATTGACAGTGATTTTAATCAATATAGTATTCTTGTTTCTCAAACCCCACAAAGCGCAGAAGCCTTAGAAATTGGAAGTATTACAGAGATAACAGACACTTTATATACGACTACTGACTTTGACCCAACTCAAGAATCTTGGTATTTTGTAAAAGTGTCAGATATATATGGTTATTTTGAAATTAGTGATGGTTTCAAGGTAATTGAGAGCCCCCCAATTGCTCCGGTAATTAAACCACCAAGTTATTATCAAGGAACCCTTCGTTTTAATTGGTCTAAGAGCTCTGAGTCGGACTTTTCTAAATACCACCTTTATGCTTCTATGAATGATGATATGTCTCCTAGGGAGCTTTTGGTAACAAACAGCATTAAAAATGATACAACTCACACAATATTAAATGACTTAGCTGAAGAATTAGAATATTATCAAATTGAAATTGAGGACCATTGGGGTTTTGTCAGTAGCGGAAATATTGTACAGGCAAATTTACCATATAGAATAGTAAAAACGTTTGGCGGTACACAAAATGATAGGGGCTATGCAGTCCAAGCTACTAATGATGGCTATATTGTAGTTGGTTCTTCAAATTCATATGGATCTGGTGGTTCTGATGTTTGGTTATTAAAACTTGATTTTGAAGGCCAAGAAGAGTGGTCTAGGACATATGGAGGAGCAGGAAATGATGTTGGGCGCGATGTTAAAATTACCTCTGATCCTGGAGGTTATATTATTACAGGTCTAACTAGCTCTTTTAATTCAGATGGCAACTCCGATATGTGGATAATACGCACTGATAATTTTGGGCAAACTTGTATCTTTGATGAAACTGGAAATTGTTCTGATGGTCAAGAAAAATGGGTGAAAACCTATGGCAGCAGTGGTAATGATTATGGTTATAGTATAATTCAAACAGATGATGAATATATATCAGTTGGTAAAAGTGGTAGAATTCCATCTTTATTTGTAGTCAAAACTGATTCATATGGTGAAAAAATATGGGAAAAACTTTATGGCGAGGGCCCAGGTGATAAAGTTCAATATGTTATCAAATCAATGGTTCAATTTCCCAGTTATGTAGCAGTAGGACAAGTTAATGACCCTAATACAGCTGATAGTGATATTTGTATTATTGGCATTAATTCAAATGGCGATCAACACTGGTATAGAACTATCCAGTATGGTAATTCTATAAATGAACATGGTAATTATATATTTAGCCTATCAGGTGGTGGATATATTGTTGCTGGGACAAGGCAAGTAAATAACTGGGATGATTTACTTTTAATGAAGGTGAATAACGATGGAACTCAATCCAGTAGTTGGAATTTTGGTGGGAGCTATAATGAAGTTGGTAACTATGCTCAAGAAGTAAATGGCGGTTATTTTATATCTGGATCTACAGAATCTTTTGGTAGGGGTTTGTATGATGCTTGGATAATTAAAATTGATAATAATGGTAACAAGGTATATGATCATACATTTGGTGGCAATTTAGATGATAAGATGCTAGGTGGAACAAATAGTTTGGCAGGGGACCCAATAATAGTGGGATATACAAAGTCTTTTGGAAATGGTGGTGAGGATATGTTATTTATTAAAATTGATCAAGGTTATCAGCCTTGATTAATTTTAAAATAATTATAGTTTTTTACTTTATTTTCCATTTGTTTGGATGCTTAGGTCCATTTAAAAAAAAGCCAGAGCTATCGCCACAAGAAAATAAGTTGATAATTATCGCTCCTGGAATATCTAAAGAATGGGAAA
>CACEHW010000049.1 GCA_902559415.1 uncultured Fidelibacterota bacterium | reverse complement strand
TATTAAATATGATGAGATTTCATCATTTAAAAATGAGATTTTTTCTATACGGTTTTGTAGACCCTTTTCATAGTCCTCTTCTTCATTTTCTATATCATGCACAGAATCATTTGAGATAAATGGTATTGCTACTGAGCCAACCACTCTTTCAAGAAGGCCAATTACTCCTCTTATTTCAGCTTGAGCGTTTGTTATAGCTACAGCAGGTGTATCGAAAACATCATCATTCAAATGCATGACTTTAGGCTTTGTTATATCCCTTTTTTCCTGCCTATCTGGAAAATATTTTATAATTAACCTAGCAACTAAAGGAGTAAACGGAATAAATACTACAGTAGCTAAAATATTAAAGATTGTATGCGCATTTGCAATTTGCCTTGGAATATTATCAGAAGTTTGAGAAATAAATTCTGCAAAAGAGGGAATCCAAAAGCAAAACAACCCAACACCAAGTAAATTAAATGTTACGTGAGCGATAGCTACTCTTTTGGCTTCTTTAGATGCATTAAGTCCTGCTAATAAAGCGGTAACGCAAGTACCAACATTTGCACCAAGAATAAGCGGAATTCCTGCCTCCAATGTAATTGAGCCGCCACTAGCTAATGTAATGACAATACCTGTAGTAGCACTACTACTTTGAATTAAAGCTGTAAATGCAGCACCTGCAAGAATGCCCATAAAAGGGTTTTCTAAACTTATCAATATATCATTAAAAGTAGGATTCGACCTAAGTGGCTTCATGGTATCTGACATCACTTTCATTCCATAAAAAAGCAACCCAAAACCAAGTATAACAAATCCAAGGTTCCTTGTAGAATCTTTTTTCGAAAACAAAGACATCAAAGCGCCTACTGCAACTAGAGCCAATGCATAGTCGGTAACTTTAAAAGCAACAATTTGTGCGGTTATGGTACTCCCTATATTTGAACCAAGTATTACCCCAAGGCCTTGCACGAATGTCAACAAACCTGAATTTACGAAACTAACAAGCATAACAGTGGTTGCGCTACTACTCTGGATGACCATTGTTACAAAGGCACCAACACCAACAGCTAAAAAACGATTTGATGTTAATTTCTCTAACACTGATCGCATTTTATTGCCTGCTGCTATTTTCATCCCATCGCTCATCATCTCCATCCCATAAAGGAACATTCCTAGACCACCAAATAAACTGGTTAACATCAAAAATATAGATATTTCTTTAGGATCAGATCCAGCTGCAGGAGAAGCAAATATTAAAGTTGGTAGAAAGCTGAAAACGGCGAAAGACATAAATAGGATTTTATTCATAATTATTTAATCTTTTCTTTTATATTAATTTTTTTGGCAAAGCCATATATTAGAATGTATTTAAAAATATTACCACTTTAAAGTCTGAAGAATATTTTTTGTAATATTTTCAAAACATAAATAACTTATAAGATGTCAAAAGTTCTTAAAGATTTTTTTTCAGTAATTAATATTAAATCGCTGATTGTTATCGTTGCTGCTTGTGCATCAACCTACATATGTAGAGAGCTTGGATTTCATTTTAATGTTCCTACTGATTTAATCAGTATCGCAATAGTTTTCCCAATCGTATTTTCTATTCATGCTGCATACAACCGTCGAGAAAAAGCACTCGAACATTATGCTAACTTTAAAGGTAGTGCATTATCAATTCGCTATGCACACATGCATTGGATTAATGAAAATCAAAAAGAGAATCGTGAAAAAAAGAAACTAGATCCAAATGAACATATAAATAGGATAGATAGCATAATAAGTGAATTGTTTGAGAACATATATGACTATTTACACTCACAAAAACCGAAATCAGAGACATATGATAAAATCATAAACCTTATTGGAGACATCTCACTCTCAAATGAAAAATTAAGACCATTTGTTCTAGACCCAGAGAATGTTATGGGGCATAGAAATTTGAGATTGATGGCGGTTGAACTTGAAAATATTATCAATATAAAAAACTATCGCACACCAAACTCTCTAAGAGCATATACTAAAGTTTTTTTAAATATCTTTCCTATAATATTTGGGCCATTTTTTGCTCATGTCGCTATAGAAAAAGGTCTAGAATTTGGATTGGTTTTAGCTGTTATATATAGTCTGGTTCTTACGATTCTTGATAATATTCAAGAAGATCTTGAAGATCCTTTTGATGGTGTGGGAAGCGATGATATTAAGCTTAATTTTCCATCAATGCTTGCCCCAAGCAATGTTGAAAATAAGTAAGATACTGTCTACACCAACTCCAATTTAAAAAAATAAAATATTAACTATGGATACTTTACAGGCATTGAAAATTGTAAAAGGAATCTTTGCCATATTAGACCTATTTGTATGGGCTAGGGTCATCCTCAGCTGGATACCTCATAATCAGTATAATGAAATAACTAGGACTGTTTACAATGTAACAGAGCCTTTACTTAGGCCTATACGAGATTTAATACCTGCTTCATCCATGAGTATAGATATATCACCATTTATATTACTACTGATATTAAATATGGCAGAGTCTTTAGCGCTTAGAACTTTTGTGTATTAATTAATATTTCATATCTCAATATTTTATATTGAGAAAGTTTAAATGGAAAACACAGTTCTTATAATTGCAGCACTTTTAACTTCTACATTATCAGCAATGATCGGCATGGGTGGAGGCATCATATTGCTTGGACTAATGGCGATGCTCATACCACATGGATATATAGTCATAGCACTCCATGGTATGATTCAATTAATTGGAAATGGAACGAGAACCTATGTTTTTAAGAATGCGATAAAAAAAGAAATTGTAACAAAATATTTTTCTGGCTCGATAATCGGTTTATCGATTTCTTCAATAATTGTACTCATTCTCATACACTTATATAACGTAGAAACTGCGAATGAAATTAGGTTTGATTATCTCAAACCTTTAATAGGCATTTATATCATTTGGTTTATTTTCCTTAGAAAAAAAAATCAATCAGATAAATCAGGTAATTTTTTCTTGGTTGGTATTATTGGAGGATTAACTTCAATATTTATTGGAGCTGTAGGTCCACTCATAGCTCCCTTTTTTTTAAGAGATCAACTCACAAAGGAAAATATTATAGCAAATAAAGCAGCATGCCAAATAATAACTCATTTAGGGAAAGTACCTATATTTGTTTACTTCTTTAATTTAAATTATTTTGAATATTCAGCTATTTTAATTCCGCTTATGATTTCAGTTTATATAGGGACTAATATTGGGAAAAAACTACTAGGTTATATACCTGAAAAAACTTTTAAAATGGTATTCAAGATATCTTTGACGATTATAGCATTAAGACTAATATTCGATGCGATCATTTTTTAAATGAAAACTACCTATAATATTATAATGCTTATCACACTTCAATAAATTAAAATTATGATTATAGGTGCAAAATAATTGTATTATTTTGTATCCTAATTTTATGATGAAGAATCTAGGTCAATTACTAAAAAATTATATTCAAAATAGCCAAAATGATAAAAATGCTATAAGAATGCTAAACTTTTATGAAAACAATGAAAATTGTTTTAGTCAAGATAACCCGCATGGTCATTTTACAGGATCTGCATGGGTGGTTAACCCAGAGAAAGATCACGTTTTGATGACTCATCATAAAAAACTAAACATGTGGCTCCAACTAGGAGGCCATGCTGATGGAGACAAAGATCTTATTTCTGTTGCTTTAAAAGAAGCAAAAGAAGAGTCAGGATTTAATAACTTCACTCTCTTAAGCAATGAAATATTTGATCTCGATATTCATGAAATTGAACCAATGGGTAGTGAACCAAAGCACCTTCACTATGACGTAAGATTTATATTAGAAGCAAATCCAAGCGAAGATAAAATAATAGTCAGCGATGAATCCCATGACGTTAAATGGATTCCTTTGGAAGATGTAATTAAACATAATTCAGAAAAATCTATAAAGAGGATGGTCGCAAAAACAATAGAGTTTTAGCTAGATCAATAATCTAAGGTTTTACAATGACCGCCCCGTAGGTAGCTTGTTTATCCTCAATTTTTAAATGAGCTTGGCTAATTTCAGATAACTCATATTTCTTGTGTAATCGGTGAACCAAGTTATCATCGTCAAGGGCGATTGTAATATCTTCTATAGCAGAATCCTTAGATTTTTGAGGCATATCGTAAACAAAAACCATTTTCAATTCTATATTCAGATTCATCATTTGATAAAATGGTATAGTAGGTTTCATATCTGTCATTGAAGCATATGTACTAATCTTCCCATTGGGTTTAATTATATTTAGTATATGATTAAAATTAACTCCAAAATCTCCATCAATAACCTTATCAATTAGCTTACCCTTAGTATAATCTAGTATTTCTTCTACAAAATTTTCAGATGGGTGGCTAAATACAACATCAGCACCTGCCTTTTTACACTGTTTAAAACTCTTAGAGTTTGAAGCTGTAGCTATCACAAATGCCCCTGATTTTTTCGCCCACTGTATTGCATAATGCCCGACCCGGCCAGCTCCACCTGTAATTAATACATAACAACCTTCTGCAATTCTACTATTAAAAACACACCTATGGGCAGTCATAGCAGGAATACCCATCATAGCTCCAATGTCATAACCAATATTTTTAGGTAATCTAATAGCATTATTCGAAGGTAGACAAACAAACTGTGCTGAAGTCCCATGATATCTATTATGTTGAGCTTCAAATACCCAAACTCTTTCTCCTATTCTATGTTTAAGAGTATCATCACCAACCTCTACTATTTCACCTGCACCATCACTATGTGGAATTACTAGTCCATTATCTAAAAGATTTGGGCTCGAACCCAATCTTTTTTTTACGTCAGAGGGGTTTACTGCTGAAGAGTGAACTCTTATTTTAACCTCGCCTTTAGCAGGAGCAGACTCAGTTAGCTCACCAACTTCAAGCACATCGCTGGCAGGTCCAAATTTTTTATACCATGCTGCTAGCAACTATATTTTCTTTCCAGTCTGAATGTTCCATAATTCAGCATAAAAACTATCACCATCTTCCATTAATTGATCATGAGTTCCAGACTCATGCACCTTTGAATTTTTTATAACAAAAATATTATCACAATTACGAATCGTTGAAAGCCTATGAGCTACGATTATCATAGTACGATTCTTTTTTAAATCAAAAAAGGATTTTTGAATTAACCTTTCAGTCCTATTATCAACAGATGATGTTGCTTCATCAAAAATTAAAATATCAGGATTTCTCACTATAGCACGAGCTATTGCTAAACGCTGCCTCTGACCACCTGAAAGCCGCTGACCACGTTCTCCAATTAATGTATCATAACCATTGCTCAATGAAGATATAAATTCATCACATTGGCTTTGCTTGGCAGCTAAAATAATTTCATCCATTGAACAAGATTCATTTCCATAACTAATATTATCTTTAACTGAAGCATTAAATAAAAATGTGTCTTGGCTAACAATTCCAATTTTACTCCTCAGGTTTTCCACGGATAGACTAGCAATATTTTTTTCACCAATAAAGATATTTCCCTTATCGGGATCATAAAGCCGTAGTAATAATTTTGCTAAAGTTGTTTTTCCAGAGCCAGTATCCCCTACAATTCCAACAGATGAACCATATTTAATCTCCATTGTAAAATTGCTAAATAAAGTAGAACTATCAGAATAACTAAAAGAAATATTATTAAAGTGAATATCATACTTAAGGCTATCTATCTCTTCAGGGTTTGCTTTTTCAATAATGTTATCTTCTGTTTTTAATAAATCAAAAATTCTTTTACTTGAGGCCATTGATCTTTCAAAATCATCTACCAAAGTGCCAAGAGTAGTAAATGGCCATAAAAATCTTTGGGTTAAAAATACCAATACACTGTATGAACCAACGGCAAGAGTACCGCTCAAAGCCATATGACTTCCAATTAAAATTGTACCTAAAAATCCTGCTAGCACGCCCATTCTTATAACAGGAGTAAACGCACTACTAACAGAAATAGCGCTTATATTTTCATTCTGATAATCCTGACTAAGGCTACTAATACGTCTCGTTTCTTTTTTAAAAGACATAAAACTTTTAATAGTCTGAATTCCTAGCAGATTATT
>CACEHW010000048.1 GCA_902559415.1 uncultured Fidelibacterota bacterium | reverse complement strand
CTACAATGTTATTAAAAAATTTAGAAAATTGACGAAATATAAAATTGCTACAGCAGCCTCAAGAAGCGATATAAAGAGGATGATGTTTTGGAGCTGGATTCCTTTTTATCAAAATAAATTTGATGCATTTCAACTTCCTTTTTATTCTAAAACAATAAAAAATTATGGTATGAATCTTCCTGATTGGATAAAAGAAAAACAAGAAATGGATTTGGAGGTACATTATTGGACAATAGATAATCCCAAAGATATCATGCATGCAGTTTCAATAGGTGCTAATGGCATTATTACAAATAGACCTGGGGTTGTATATGATATTCTTAAGGATCTAGGAAGACGTTAGTTAAATAAATGGGAAATCATTCTAAACCTTTTGATTCATATATTTTCCCTAGAATAAATAAGAAGGTTAGAAATCGGTCTGTTCTTGCAGCTATGACCAATAAACAAAGTCATAGCGATGGGGTATTATCAGATCGAGAAATTAAATGGCTCACTAGAAGAGCAAAAGATGGGTTTGGCATTATAACAACTGCTGCAACACATGTTTCAAAATATGGGCAGGGTTGGGAAGGTGAATTTGGTATTTTTGATGATCTTTTTGTTGATAAGCTAAAAGTCTTAACAAAAAATATTCATCAGTATGATTGTCTCATATTTGCTCAATTATTTCATGGTGGTATGAGGGCCCCTGAAAAGTTAACAGGTAAAACCCCGATATCTGCTAGCAGAATACCTTGTGAGCAATCATCAACAGGATTTACAAGCTCTGCTAATGTAAAAGAAATAAAACAACTCATAAATGACTTTCAATCTGCTGCACTAAGAAGTGTAGAAGCAGGGTTCGATGGGATTGAACTTCATGGTGCTCATGGATATTTAATTTCTCAGTTCCTTGGAGAAAAAACAAACCTTCGGGATGATAATTGGGGTGGTGATATTAGTGGGAGATCAAAATTTTTAGTGACAATAATTAGTGAAATCAAAAAGGTGGTTCCAGAGTCATTTATTGTTGGAGTAAGGATGTCTCCTGAGATAAAAGAATTAGGAATTTATCTTAATGATAGTTTGAAACTCGCTAAAATATTATCAAAAACAGGAATTGATTTTATCCATTTGTCTTGTTGGGATTGTTTTAAAACTTCATCTGAACATTTAAGTGATAAAAGGACATTGACAGAATGGTTTACAAAGAGTATTCCGAACTTACCTACTATTATTAGTACGGGAGGGATTTGGTCCACAAAGGATGCGGATAATGTAATGCAGCAAGGAGCTGACCTTATTGGTGTAGGTAGGGCAGCTATACCTTACCCTGATTGGGGAGCAAATCTTAATTATGAAAAGTATGATCCACCAAAAATGCCTTTTAGCGCAGAGCAATTGTTAAAGGCAGGTTTAAGCGATATATTTATAGATTATATGAGAAATTGGAAAGGATTTATAAAAGATGAATAAGGTTATTTATAACCCGTATGCAAGCGCATTAGATGGGTTAGAGTTAAAAGATCCGGTATCAGCATTTTTTGACTTTTGTAAAGAAAGAGAAAGCATAAGAAAAAAACGAGATAGCGGTGAACCTTTTCCATGGTCTAATGATCTAATATTTCAAAATGGTAGGTTTTTGAATGTATTTAGAGAAGATGATAGGGTTAGCAAAGCTATCATAAAATTTGCTGAAAATTATAAAAATCAATTTCCAATACTAGTGCAGGCATTATTTTTTGCTAGGTGGTGCAATAGGGATGAAGTTATAAATGGTCTTTCGATTGATATTTTAACCAATAAAATATTGATGAAAGAAATGGTGATTAAGCAAAAACAATGGTGCAATTACAATGCTTATCCAGTAGAACCTGTATGGTGGGAGGGTAAAGAGTTCTCGAGAATAGATTCTGCAACTGAATTATTTTATGATATCAAGGAGCCATTGAGTGATTTAATCTACAATGCTAATGGCGATGTTATACTTGCAACGCAAATGGTCAATGAAAAATTTAAAATGGGAAATGACTTTCCTATTTTTATGGCGGTAATTGATATAGCTTGGTTTAGGCCTGATATTATTAAACCCTCAAGTCCAGTGCCTACAGGTATTGGAGCCGTGGCATTTTTAGATAGACTTCAAGACTACCTAGGACTAAGTGACCATCAAGAGACTTGTGAGGAAATGATTAAATTGCAAAAAAAATATTGGCCAAATTCAAAAAGAGAATTTTTACCTATTGATATTGAATACCTCTCTTGCGAATGCAGAAAGTATTATAGCTATGTTAATGGTACTAAAGAGTTTAAAGGAAAAAATATATTTACACCCTTATCGAAGTGAAATAGTTAAATGTTTATCTAGTCTGATTGAATTGATCGAATGAAATCAACAGCTCTTTTGGTACTTTTACCATCATTGAAATAAAAGCAGTTATTCAACATCTCGTCATAGATATCGACAAGTTTTTCATTCTCTAAATCCTGTAAAATTAAATCCCGTATATCAGTTTTATCACCATCATAGCTTTTTGCAATTGATAATACGCTTAACTCATCAGGCATATTATGAAGCTGATCATAATCATTATTGGCAATAATGATTGGCTTTTTGGTAATTAAATATTCATAAATGATTGAGGATGTGTCACTAATCATAAGGTCAGAAATCGCAAAATCATTCATCGTATTATTTTTTATTATTTTCGCAGGATTTGAAAAATAAACATTTTTAAAGCCATGATATTTTGCCCATAATTTTAGCTTTATGATTTTTTCTCTATCGTGAAAATGTGGACGAATAATCAGGTTGAAATCTTTGTCCAGCTCTTTTATAAATTTTTTACCATATTTTTTAAGAGTTCCATTACCCCATCTCCATGTTGGCGCATATAATATATTTTTTCTATTACGCTCTTTAATTCCTAAATAATCAAGATATTTCTCTTTATCTATTTTATTATTAACATAATCATCAAATTTAGGGTAACCAATTTTGATCAATTTATTTTCTGAGATATGGATATCCATATCTTTTTGCTTATGGATATGTTTTGCTCCTGATACAAAATGGTAGTCATATGTTTCAAGCGTATTACCAGAGCCACCAAATTTTTTATCTCCTGCACCATGGCCAATAAAAATAGATTTGGATTTAGACTTGTCATGCTTTATTTCTGTATTTGATCCTGAAATAACGATGCCTTCTAAATCATATACTTCATCCTTTGGTTTTATGATTAGATTTGGAGCCTTAAGGAATCCTCCTTTGCTAGGTTTTTCGGTATTTCTTAAATAATATTTAAACCGGATAGCACGATTTAGTTTATTTACGATGAATACTCCTCCAGCCGCATCATAAATAGGTTTTGCATGACCATATTGATAAACCTGATTAGCAAAGAAGTATATATTTTTCATAGTTATTAAAATCTATTCAGTAAACTTTTTTGGATTTTCATTTATAAATTTAAGCGCCTCAGGTGTATCAATATCTATCCAAGGGCAGTTTTTTATATCGACGCTCCCCATTAAATTTTCATTAATTAATATATTGCAAGCATCAGAAAGAGAACACTCATTTTTTGCTTTTGCTTTAATTAAATAATCGAAGAATGCATATCTACATTTAAAAATACCGCAATCGATAGCATCATATTCGAATAAATTTTTAGACATGGATCTAATTAAATTTGATTCTTTATCTATTTTTAATTTCATACCATCATCTATATCATGTATCTCACTAATATTATAGTCAGCACCTACACTTGCGACAGTCTGATCATCAGCATGAGTTTTGATAGTTTTTAGTAGATCACTGTTATAATAATGATCACTCATTGAGATCATAAAATCTTCGCCTACAGGTATTAAGTTTTGTGCTGCTAATACACTTACTCCATTAGCAAGTTCCCAATCTGGATTATAGGCGGTCTCTATTTTTATAGATGTTTGAATAGTTTTTAAATGATCTTCAATTATGTGGTTATTGTATCCTGTAACTACGACGATATTTTTAATATCGGCTTCAATGCAGTTCGCTAATATTTTATCAATTAAACGTTGGCCAAGAATGGGGAGTAATAATTTAGGTGTTCCGCTTGAAACAGGTGATAGCCTGGAGCCTAAACCTGCAGCTATAATAACTAATTTCAACTACTTTATTTCTTACTAATCTTGACCTAAATGAGTTATCAGGTCTTCTCCCATAATATGACGAAGAGTATTCTTTAATTTTGCAAGTTGAACAAAAATGTCATGTTCAGGATCAAGGCCTGGTAGAGCCATAGGGCTTTTAAAGTAAAATGATAACCACTCTTGTATTCCACTCATCTCAGATTTTTTTGCTAAATCAAGAAAAAGGATAAGATCCAGAACGATTGGAGCAGCAAGAATTCTGTCAAAATTAGGATTGTGCCAGCCACTTGGTTCATTATAATAATTTGCTTCTGCATAAGTATATCCTAACCAACCAGTAAGTTTACCCGAAGATTTTTTAAGTAAAAACTCTACACCCCAACTATTACCTTTTGTATCCCAAAATTCATTTGTCGTTGAGTCACTAGAACTTCCCTCAATAGTATTTGGATTCTCTTGTTTTACAGTAAGAAGATTATCAAAAGTTTTATTATACAATTCTAAACGAAAAAATATATTTTTCGGTGACATATACTCTATCCCACTAATAAGATGCTGCGATACACTAGCATCCTTATCTTTTGGTATCCCCAACCATAACTCGACAAGCCTTAGGTTTTCATCTTGATTATTAGCAGTAGTTAAGAACTGATGATAAATACCCCAGTTAAATTTTAAGGCAATGTCTGAACTATAATGGTATTTTACTCCAAACCTTGGATCAAAATAAATCTTATCATGGAGATTATAGTCTGTACCTCTTATACCTAATTGAAATTTTAATTTATCCGAATAAATAAACTTATCTTGTATAAATAGTGATATTTCTCTGGTGTTGTTCTTTAATGACAAAGGCGTAAAATTGAATAAGGTATCCTGAGTCTCTAAACTTATATCTATACCAAGATCATAATTAACATCTTTTATCTGAAAACCACTAGTAATCTCATGGCTATCATCCATCTTCCAAATAAATTCCGTTTCGATGGTATTATCATTTATTTTATCAAAAATATTATAATCTATATTTTGAAATACAAAAACTGATGAATCTGAATAGGTGTATGTGTCACTTTGGTCAACACCAAAATTAAAATTAAATCTATAATAACTATTTGATATAAATGTTTTAGAAATAAGTTCTGGAGATATGATATACCGCCATGTTAACCCATTGGTCTTATTTCCCCAAGGCCAATCAATACCAAATCGAAAGTCTTGTTTAACATTTACATCTGCATTACTGTAGTTATCAGATTCATCATAACTATACTCCAAAACATCATCACCATAAAACCTGGAATAGGTTAAGCGATGATCTTTATTAATGTCTAAGTTTGCCTTCAATTGGTAATCATAGAAATAGTAAGGAAATTGAAAGTAAATATCTGACCCATCTGTTTTTTGACCTATTGGAATTTTTAACCTATCAATAATTCTATCAAAATATGTTCTTCTCCCAGATATCATCCAGGAACCTTTCATTTCTTTATACTTTGGGATTGGACCTTCTAATAAAACCTTACTTGAAATCAAGGAGACATTTGCTGACCCCCTCATTTCATTCACATTACCTTCCCTGTTAATAATATTTAAAATAGCACCCATCCTTCCACCGTAGCGAGCAGGGAAACCACCAGCATGAAAATCTGCTTCCTTTATTGCATCGGTGTTAAATGTAGAAAAAATGCCACCTAAATGATAGGGATTATATACTGCTATACCATCTAGCATAATCAAATTTTGATCTGGAGTACTTCCACGTACATACAGCGCACTGGAAAAATCACTAGATGTTTGAACTCCAGGTAACATCTGCAAGGTTCTAAATACATCAGGCTCTATAAATGCAGGAGCAGAATTAATTTCTCTTAGATCTAAAGATATTTGACTACTCTCGATAGCTCTTTCAAACTTTTGCCTTTCTGCCGTAACTATAATTTCAGAAGTCTCAATTATTTCTTCTTTTAACTTTATATCAAGTCTGATAGATGTTGAATCATTTACTACAATATCTTTTTTTAAAAACACTATAACCAATCATGGTTACATTAATAATATATTCGCCAGAAGGAATATCTGAGATTACAAAATATCCGTCGCGGCTAGTAGCTGCTCCCAAAACAGTATTACTAAGAAAAACATTTGCATATGATATAGGTTCCCCAGATGACGCTTCCCTGACAAATCCATTAACCGATTGGCTAAACAATAGACTATTTGAAATAATAATAACTAATCCAAATGAAATCATCCATTGTTTTAAATTTTTTCTTAAGGGAGATCGCATTATTTTTTGTACAATAATATGCGATACGTTTTCAATTTGTTAAACAT
>CACEHW010000047.1 GCA_902559415.1 uncultured Fidelibacterota bacterium | reverse complement strand
GGATTTTTTAACTCCAATGTAGGTCCATTTCCATTAGGTAAGTAAGGCCATGGTTCGGCAACGTTATACCTAACACTATCAATTAAATTTTCGAAATTATCATATAATCTTACCATATCACCACTACCCGATAATCCAAATCCCAAATTACCCCTCACATTATTTACATCAGGATGAATATTTTTAAAAGAAGTAGAATCCCTGCAAATAACAAGGAATTCACCTGAAGGTATTATCTCATTTATCATAAATTCAAAAAAGTGTTCATCATTATCATCTTTAATTATCCAATTAGATAAATCGATGGTAGAATCTGAATTATTTAAAAACTCAATCCAATCCCCCGCGTTATAACCATCTAAAGAATTATAATTAATTTCATTTATTATTATCGAACTATTTGTTTGCTCAATGGCACTATAGACTGCTTCAATTGAAATAATAGAGTCTGATCCAAGATATTGATTATTCAAAGATAAGATCAATTTTTCATCATATATTATATCTTGATCATTAATTAACCACCACGAGAATTGATTTTCAAAATTAGGAACAGGCTCCAAGCTAATTGTTGTGCCTATAAAATATTTTCCTTGCCAAGGATAAGAATCTGGAATAATCGAATTAAGTTTAATTTTTCCTAAATTATTTTGCTCTACCAGATTCACATGTATTATTCCACCTAACTCAAACTCATCAATTAAATTATCCCAACCTACCTCATATCTAACGTTTGCAAATTCATACAATCTATCTAATTCTTCATTCCATTCCTCCATTGAATTTATCCCATCTCCTATCCAATTAGATGGACAATAAGAACAAGTATTTTCCCATCGATCAATGTGATAAGGCATCTCCTGGTAAATGACTTGGCTCAAACTATCTATGATATTTGTTAGATAAAGTGGATCAAAAGAAGTATTGAAAAAATCTGCAAAAGTATTAATGAACTGATTTTTAAATTCAGAATTAATGATCAACTGAAAATATTCGTGAAAACCACCATTTAGGGCACTATTTTCAAAAATATTTTCCTCAGGAGGGTTATACTCTTCAGGGTACTGATTAAAACCTGCATCTAAATCTTGCAAGATGAATTTCCATTTATCATTTGGAGTATACCACCTTTTATAATTTCCACCTATCCAATCATTATTCCCTGCATAAAGCTCAACTACAAGATAATTTATCCAACTTTCCATATCAATTAACGTTTCGGCTAATTGATAATTTTGACCCTGACTCATATCATTTTGTATCAAGAAATTTCGCATACTATTCCATTCATCAGTAGTACCATAGTTTGCCCAAGTGCCATAGGAGTTTTCAATAATATCTAAATTCTCAAAAGCTACATCATGATGATTAGCAATAAAATGCTCATTTATTTTTTCTCTAACATTATAAATACCCCAATAGTTTCCATTTATAAATAAGACAGCTTGTCTGTGCTCTTGGTAATCTAGATTAATATCTCTAGCAATCATTGCTCCTAGGCCATCTCTTATCATAGTAGAAGATTGATCATTCCCTGACGGTCTAAGCAAAATATTTTTATATTGATTTATCTGTAAATTTGGAAATATCTGATGCTCAATGATCTCTGATCCATATTTATTCCTAGCAAATATTGCTATAGCTTTCTGAGGCATTCCCCTCATCCAGTGACCATGAATTTGCATTCCGGCATTCAATTTAAATCCCGCAGATCCATCATTCTCAAAAAATTCAATATGCACTGGATGTTCCCAATCCTCACACCCATACTCCCTCATATTACTGTGCGGACAATCGGACCACCAGTTTGCTCCAAAAAAAGGAAATCCATTTGCGGCCTCATTTCCAGCGACCAAAAAGCCACTATCTAATCCAAAAAAATAACTCGAATCAGATATTAAAGATACCACAGGTAAGCCTCTAAGCAGATCCTCATTAAAATAAGAATTTGTTATGACTTTACTAGGAAGATAACCCTCCTTAAAAGATCTAATTTTTAGTATCAGGTTCTCATCTAATATTTTTCCAGAAAATAATTCGTCATCCATTGTTGGTATGCTACCGTTTATTGTATATCTATTTTGAATATTTTCTTGAGGATTTAGTACAATAATTTGTTCCCCAATTGGATAAAAACCACCATTAATATTTAAAATAGGTGGGTTCGTAATTCCAATATAAGATAAGCCTAAATTTTCACCCATGGGACTTGGTTGAGGAAAATATTCCCAATTATTAATATTGTTTACAACTCTTCCATAACTCATGTTTGATAAAATGCTTGGGAAGCTAATAGAATCAACAATGATTCCAGCCTCATTGGACAAAATTAATTGTTCACCATCACTATCTAATTTAAAATTCGTATGATAATGCCCTATAGGTTGTGGGGAAAGAACATCATTTAAAATTGGACTTACATAATGATCTTCCTCCGTACTTAAATATTCAACACTCAAAAAAGGAATGACTGTCATATCTGAGCTACTCTCGCTTACGTTATGAACTTGAATTGCTATTACATTCCAACCTTGGACGAGAATATCCTGCCAATTGGCAATATCATATTCTAAGGGAAGTCCTCCTTGATAAATAGCAGCTTCATGATTCGAACTAGCTAATGTGCTTAAAGTTGGAAAAGATCCTAGAACATTGTCTCTAGCGATCTCCTCACCATTTATATATGCTATGAATCCATCATCATAATCAATATGAAGCATTATTGACATGATATCAGAAATGGATTCTATGTAAAATATTTTTCGTATCGCTAAACCTGGCGAGGGTGGGATTATTGTTTCATCATCATTATCACCATATCCAAAACCACTTCCAGATTCTGGCCAGTTAAGAGTAGCATCAATTTCCCTCCAATTTTGAGGGATATTATACGACCCTCCTGCAAAAGCATATTTCCAATTAGAACCTTGATCGATTAATGTTTGCCATACAGTACCACTACCTCTTTGTACAATATCATCTCCAGAACAATAAATAATTTCAAAACTATTTGGCAGAATTTGAAGTTCTGGAATGTTCCATTTGTAAATGTCATTCACATCATCAGAAATCCAATATCCTTCAAGATCTAAAACATTTGATGAAAGATTTTTGATTTCAACCCAATCGTTAAATCTATCATACCTATCAGGATATATAGAATTGTTCGATGAAACTATTTCATTTATTATTAATTGTTGTCCAGCAATTAGTTGAAAAACAATATAGTAAGCAAAAACCAAATAAAACATATATCTCACTTAAAAAAATAATTAATGAAAAAATGTTAAGGTGAAAAATAAAATCTCCAAAATTTATTTGAATAACATTGAAGCAGGAATCACCTGCTTAGCTATTTCACTACTCTCAATTTCAACAAACAAAGAATTTCTAGTCACGCTTTGAAAATATTCTATTTCAAATGAGTGAAAACCTTTGCTGAGTGCAATTCTAGATGGAGCTGCAAAAATTGGATCTAAGCCAGCTTTACCATTAATCTCAGAAATAATTTTTCCTCCAATTTTTAATCTACTTCCATCATTTGATCTCAAATAAAAAGTGTAAATATCTTCCTCAGGGACCAGAATATTACCGCTTAAAACTAAGCCGTAATTTTCTTTTCTGTTTGATATGCTTGAGCTTATGTCATCAATAAAACCATCCTTAATTGCAGCTTCATTTTCAAAATCAGGTATCTTATTCCAATTTCCCTCATAGTATTTGTATTTAAGGCCATTTTCCCTAGTATTTATATCGATTGCCGGCAATGGTTTCTGCTTAAAAAATGTAATTTCATAATCTGATGATGGTATATTATCTTCTAAAACTTTTACAACCAAAACGCCAGATTCTTTAACATAAAAGGGTTCTAGATAATCTATAAAAGTACTTGAACTCGGAGTTTTATATGATATCTTTCCATTACCCATTAAACTTCTTAATTCTATTTTAATATCATTTATAAACGTTCTTGATTCCGGACTTACTAAAATTCTATTTTTTAAATTTTTATGCTCCTTACCAAGTTTGATCTGTAATGATCCTTCGCGTTGATTATTTATATAATATGATAATTGAGATTTATCATTTTCGTTTTTTGCTATCATGGTTGTAATCACATCTATGACTTTTCTATCTTCATACCAAGGATTGATATTTAAAGTCCAACCTTTTAGATTATTAACACTATAGTTCTTAGTTATTCCACCCTTGGTTTGCTCTCTTCTCATTGATAAGTCCACCCATTCTACTTTATTTATTTTTGAAGAAACTGGAACCATTAAATCAATATAATCCCAGCTTGGTGGTAGATGATCTGAGATAGATATTGTTTTTTCACTGAAGGAGTAGTCAAATCCCGCTAATCTTTTAATAATTGGTAAAACGATCGCGCCATCCCAATTATAATACATCGACCCCCATGGCTTATATTCAGGTGTCCAGACTTCGGGCGCAATTGGAAATTCATAGTCTCTATACATTCCGTTTAGATGACTAAGAGTGATATGCACAGCCTCTTTATCAATGTTATTTTCAAACATCCCCTCTATTACTTGCCATGTACTTATAGTCGAAACTTCAAAGATTCCATTTTGAACTGCAGATTTTGCTCTTACATCTAAAGCAACAGGTCCTAAAAAACCTTCCTCAGTATCCATTATCCAACTATCTGTTAAATCTCTGGCCCAATCATCTGGAAAATCTTTTGACATTAATGCAGCTAGATGCCAAATATCTTTTCCCTGATAGTCATAATTGCCATAATAGCTTTCAGATTTTACCTCCCAGGAATCATTTAAGTTTTTTACAGCTTCAGAATGTATTTTATTCCACAACTTTACATGCTTTTTTTTCTTTAAAACCTTCGCCATGCTTTTAAGTGTTGATGCACTAAGTGCTGTAATTGCAGGGTCTGCTTTAATACCATCTTTGTAAAGATCATGGTACATACCATATGATTGCCTCAAAAACTTTTTATCTCCAGAGTGCTCATACATCATCCATGCTCCAGGTATGGTATAAACAGGCGTAAACCAAACTGGAGAATACCAATCTATACCAAAATTATCTGGTAATCTTCCGCCTTCTTTTTTAAAAGGCACTAAATTTTTCCAATTTAGAACATTACCAAAACCATACTGCCATTTATCAGCTACCCAGGATCCCATTCTCGCATATACAGATGAATCCCATAGGTGAAGACCCATAAAATTATTAATAGCAGTTTGAGTATGAGGATATTCCATATATCCATCCCCTACATCAATAAAGTACATAAAATAAATTGCCCAAAGGTAATAGTACGTTTCTACAACTGCTTGATCAGAACATCTAAAATATGGAATTTGTTCGTTTAATAATTTGTTCATGTGAGTGGTCTTCATTTCTAGTTCTTTTTCAACATTACTCCTAACTTTTTTTATATTTGATATAACCTGCTCATAGTTATCACCTATAGAATAAAATATTCCTACGCCGGATGAATCACAATCAATTGTAAAATCGTAATTTGGGACTTTATTTTTATCGTATGATGTATTATGACTACTTTGAATCGATTTCGTAGAACTAATTACCACACTCATACCATCGTACATCATTTTACCTAATATAGCATTTTTACCCCAGTCAGGCTTTACCATCATATCTGATGACTCATATATTTGAATAGCATTATCTACAACCCGAAAAGAAATATTAGATTTTATATTTTGCTGCCAAGGTATTCCATCTTCATCACCGTCAAAAGTTGGAAGATTCATAGGGTTATAAAACCCAGTACCATTAAATCGAATTTTTATTGGCTCAGATGATTTGATAATTGAACAAACAACATCATTCAGTGAAATAAATTTGGTTTCAACAATTTCAATTCCATCAATATTATATTTTGTAATTTGTCTATCAGGTCGCCATATGAGGTTCTCAGGCTTTGGATGTTTATACTCTTTCCCATCATGTATAACGGTCCCGTACGCACCTTTAGTTAACCTGTAGAACTCCCAACCCCATTTATCATTTCCAAAACCGTATTCAGTTTTAGTCATGCCGAAGCCCCTAGATCTCATGTCTCGAAAAAATGGATGGGTAAGACCAATAGTTTCATATTCAGGAATACCATCCCAATAAGCGCCCGACTGACCACCAACATAATACATTTTATTCCCAGCAAGAAAACCGTGCTGAATACCATTTATATCCTTCTCTAGCATCTCACAATAATCAGTTGAGGGTGGAATGTTTGAACTACCAAAAGATAAACTAAAAAAAATTGTTAAAAGAGAAAGTCTTCTAACTATATACTTACTATTTGTATTTTTTGTCATGACTATTTTCTTCATTTTAAAACCAATTTTATCTTAAAATGTTTTTTTAACTAAATTAATTTAATAATAAATCAAGTAGTTTTTTGTTGTATTATGATTCAAAGAATAATATTCTTATGCATAATAAATAATATAATAATTTTTAAAAACCAATAGATACTAATTATGAAAAATTTAACACCCGTTTCATTTACAAATGTTGAAATTAAAGACGACTTTTGGTCTGAACGTTTATTAGTTAATCGAGAAAAAACATTAAAAGCAAATTATAAGCACTTAAAAAAGCAAGGTAGGATTGAT
>CACEHW010000046.1 GCA_902559415.1 uncultured Fidelibacterota bacterium | reverse complement strand
CTAAATTTGAAAAATATGTATTTTTTTTTAAAGGAATGAATGCAAATAAGAAAAAAACTATAAGTGAAAATAATTGAATATCATTTTTAAATACATTTATTATAACTCCTGATTTAAATATTTCCAGTATTTTATAAAAATGTGAGAATGATAAATCTTTTGTCGCTCCAGTCCCTACAACCAAAAAGCTTAAAAAAAACATTAGCCAAACAGAAAAAATAATCATAATACTTTTATAATTTTTTTGAACAAAATAGTAAGCATCACTCTTATGTCTTGCAGAAAATATTAAAAATGGAATAAAAACAGCAACCAATGATTGCCTCAATAGTAAAAATATAATTAAAACACTTAGCCACTTAAAATAATTTAATCTTTCATTCTGATTAATATATAAAAGAAAAATTGAACTAAATATTGCAGCCCAAATGGACTGCTCAACTAGAGTTGATACATGAAGTAATAAAGGTATTGTTCCAATGAATAATCCAATTAAATATGAATTAATTGGATCGATTTTTGTGCTAAGCCTTTTATAAAATATAAACATACAGAATGATAGAGCTAAAATACCTGGTAATTTGAAAGATATATTTGTAAAACCCAAAATTGTGCTTGAAATCCAAATAGGAAAAAGTTTAAGAGGTGGATGACCACTTCCAAACCCTCCAGTTTTGTAAATGAAAGTCCTAAAAATTATAAATAGAACTATGATTATAATTAAAGAAATTGTTCTATGAGTATTTAATATCCTTCTTAAAAAAAATATTATAGTTATAAAAAATAATAAGACAAAAAAATCTATCCCTAGTATTAAAATCTTACTATTTGTTTTATTAAATATATCAGTCGCTTTTGCTATATCTTTTAATAAACTATATGAATGTAAATGAGCAGCTTGAGCATTTAAAATACTATCAAACTTAGGATATGACATTAATTGTTTATGTGACACTATAAATAAAAAAAGTAGATACAAACAAAATAGTAAAAAATCCGTAAGGTTTAATGATACATAATCATCAAATTCACTATTATTTTTTACACCATATTGAAATAAAAAATAAATAATGACAATCATAATTAATGTAATCAAAAAATAAAACGGAATGCTTACATTGCTTGTAAATGAAGAACCATAAAAGCCGTGATTCCAAAAAAAAACAAATAATAATATTAAAGCCCAATTAAACTTAATTTGAATTTTTTTTTCTGAAAAATTTTTAAAATATTGTATTAAATCTATTTTTCCCATAGCTCAACCATGTGCCGGGATGTCATGACAGCATCAATTTTAAACCCAATTGATTTCATTTTCCTTTTATAAATAGGAATATCCGCCATTCTCCCCCAACGTTCTGGACATACAAGTATTTTTTTAAATTTATCTAAAATAATTTTATTATTTAAATTTAAAGGAAGGCTGGAATAAGTATCTATCCATATCCAATCTAGAACGCCTACAAAATTTTTTGCAGTTTCAATGCTTTCTAATTCAGAAAATCTTATAGCTACATTTTTTTCTTTTAATTTTTTAACATTAAAAAAGTAAGGGGATTCAACATCTAATAAAAAATAAGAACTAATTGTTCCTTTAGCTTTAACTAATCTTAAAACCTCAGACTCTATACCAGATTCCTTAATATTTAAAACAAGTGTTCCGTGATTATACTCATCTAAAAAGTTAGTTAATTTTTCTCCACTCTTATATGGCTCATGGTTTAAAATAAGATCACTTCCAAAACTTCGGACATCAATTTCAATTCCATAATTTTTATCAATTTTTCTCAAAATTTTTAAAGAGTTAATTCTATGTATAATAATTTCCAAGATATTATTACGCTTTATTTTTTAATTTATTTATATATGAAATTGTTCTTACTATTAACTTAATTTTACCACTCAGTGTCCCTCCTCCTTTTGATTGGCCTTTATATCTGTTACCAAAAACAACAGGATGCTCTAAAATAGTAAAACCATTATTTTTTGCCTGAGTTAAGAAGTATAAATCTAATGAAAAATCCTCTGGTGCTTCGTTAAGATATTTTAAAAAATCACGATGAAACATTTTAGGTTGAGCATTTATATCACTCAATTTTACCCCCATAAAAAAAGATGCTAAAACACTCATCCCAAAAGTAAAGAATGAATCAAAAATACCCCTCCCAATACGCTTACCTTTTAAAACATACGTTTTAATATTTTCTTTCTTTTGAAGAAAATCATAAGCATCTATAACATCTTGAATTTCAGTTTGTAAATCAGCATGTGTCCAAGCGATTATTTCACCTTTTGCCTTTATTACGCCAGACATTATTCCATGCCCATATCCAATATTTTTTTTGATTTTAATTAGTCTTATCATAGGATCATTTATTTTTAATAATATGTTTTTTATTTTATTTTTAGTTCTATCAGTTGACCCATTATCCACTAATATAAATTCAACTTGATTTCTATTTATATTATTAATTTTGTCAATCAAGATTGGTATATTTTCTTCCTCGTTATAACAAGGTAATATAATTGAAAGTGCAGGAACCAAAATTAATTAATAGTTCTCAGTGAAAAAACTTTTCCAATAATTATATATTTTTAAATCGTTGGGAGTCCCCCAGCACAAATATTTGGAAATTTCAAACACTTTAACTTTATATTTATTTACAATCATTTCATTAAATAGTTCATCTACATAATACTCATTATTTACTCTTGTTTTTGCACTTTGAATCATTTTTTTAGCACTACTAAAAAAATACTCAGCCTTTCTAAACCAAAACGTTCCAACCACTGCATGATCTTTTACAGGATTTTTTGAAATCGGTTTTTTACAAGAAACACCTTTCACAAAATCATGATTCCCAACTTTAACCCAACCATACATCTCTGGATTATGCTTCACAGTTATATTATTTCTAAATGTCCAAATTAGAGCATCTAAATCCTGATCATGTATTAAAGAATTAAAATTTTGAATATTCCAAGTCATACCGTTATCGCAAGCTCCAATTATTAATTGACTCTCAGGATCAATAAATTTTTCTGCTAGCATGCATGTTGACGCTTGACCATCAGTAAGGTAATCTATACCTATAATTTCAGAATTAGGGCAACTATTACTTAATATTTCATTTAACTTATATTTTTCAATTTGTTCTTGCTGACAAACAAATACATATTTATTAGCTTTTGGCAAACAATGAATCGCATTAATTATCATTGGCTTTCCCGAAACCTCAATTAAAGGTTTTGGATGTTTATATCCTTCTGCCTTAAATCTAGAACCTTCACCGGCCATTGGTATCAATATTGTGGTATTATTATTAACGCTCAAGTTTTACGCTTTCAATTATTTCCCATTTTAAATTTTGCTCATCATTATATGCTAAAAATAATTCATCTGCTAAAAATTGTTTATATGAGTTGCTAACATCACTAATTATTTGTTGTTTATCATAATGATTTAATTCTCCATATATAAGACTAAGATGTGGCATGTATGTTTTTTCTTTACAAGAAAAAAAACGCAAAGCTTCATCCCTGACATAAACTAGATTTTTATTTTTTTTACAATCAATGTATAAGGACCTAAAAAATTTATCAGAGTAGCTTATGTTCTTTAAAATTACCTTGAATGGTCGTATTGATTTTGAAGATAGTAATTTGTTTAAATTTTTTATATTTTTTTTCTCATTACCTTGAAAACTGCTAACTAATGTAACATGTGGTAAAAAAACTGGAGTACTATACTTTGCACTTAAATTAAGAATAATTTTGCTTAATCCCTCTAAAACTTTGCCTTTTGGCATAAGCCAAAGAGAATAAGATTGAGACGGCCTCATATTTTATTTAAATAATTTATTTATAATTTACTTTATTGCAAATTCTGTTAACAACATATTTTGATAAACTCTTCTCCCAATTATAGAATAATAATACTTCATAAATTGTTCTAAAGAATTTCTTTAACATTTCCGATTAAAAATTTACTAAACAACCTGAGCAACCCCTTTCCAAGTAAATCATCTAAGGCATCAACAAATTGGTTAATCTGCTCTTTAGTGACTACCAATGGTGGCATAACTACCAACATGCTTGGCCTGGGAGGTGTAAAATGTGTCAAAATATTATAATCCCTGTATAGGGCTCGGACAATACTGCCCATTAAGGCTACCTGCATATCATTTATGAAAGGGATATTCAATCTTCTAATTTTTTTCTCATAGGGTATAAAATTAAAAATAACCCCAAGATATAGGCCTTTACCTTTTACTTCAACTATAGCCTTGGGATATTTAGTTTTTAATTTTTGAAGTTCTTGTAATAAATAATCGCCTTTAGCTTGAACATCATCTAAAAAATAATTTTCTGAGATTATATTTAGTGCTTCTATTGCAACAGCGCATGATGTACCAAGACCGCTAAATGTGGTTGAATGTAATGCACTATCTTTTCTTTTACCATATGCGAGTTTAGATAATTTTGCGCTAGTAACCATCGCTCCAATAGCCCTCTTTCCTCCCCCTAAAGCTTTTGAGATAGTAACAATATCTGGAATCACATTTTCATGGGAAAATGAGAATAATTTACCTGTCCTTCCCATTCCAACTTTTATCTCATCTATTAAAACTAAAATGTTATTCTTTTTACAAAAACGTACGACCTCTTTTAAATAGTTGTTGGGCAATAACCCTAACGTTTGGCCTTGAATTGGTTCAATAATTAAACCTGCAATCTTATTTTTATTTTTATCAATGCTATGTTCATTAACAACTTTAATAAGTGAATTAATGTTGCCTGGCTCTAGAGTGATTACATTTTCTCTATTTATTCCAACATGAAAGCCTCTTGAAAATTTTTCAGAATTAGTAAATGATAATGCTCCATGAGTTTTTCCATGATAATCCTCATCAAATGATATAAAATATTTTTTATATCTTGGTTGCGCTCTAGTGATTAATTTAATTCCAGCTTCTACTGCTTCAGCGCCACTAACAGTAAAAAATGAAGTATCAAGAGGGTCTGGTAATAGTTTTGAAAGATTATAAGCTAAAACCGCTTGCAACTTATTGATTCCAAATTTTTGAATATCTATAATATTTAAATCATGGCATTTTTTTTCTACCTCTATAATTCGCTCATGGTTATGGCCAAGACCTAGAACACCAATACCTGAAGTAAAATCTAAAACGATTTTCCCATTTTTTAATATTATCTCAAGCCCATATGCAGATTTTATATCCATCTTATTAAAACCAAGTATCTTATATATAGAGTAAAGACCAGGATTTATATGGTTACGATATAAGCTATGATAAAGTTTTTCATTTAAATTCAACGCTTCATCAAAAGTATAAATTTTATTTTTCATTTTTCAGTAGCTCATTATTTTAAATATCTATTTCAGAAGGAGCTGGAAGATCATGATAATTAATATCCATTATCCTTCTTATCATATTAGATTCAAACAAATTTTCGCAATCAAATTCATTTTTTATTTCAAGAAATGAATTTAGATTTTCATACATCTCAAAAAATTGCTCCCGTGTTAAAACAGGAGTTTTTCCTAGATAAATTTTACCACCCTGTTCAATAACATAATCATTCATTTCATAAAACATTTTAACTTGTTCTTTTATTCTGCTCTTATTTTTGGGGATGTCCATTGTAATTGAATAACCATCCATAGAAAAAGTTAATAAAAATTCTTCGTTCTGTTCTCTATATGCTTTAAGAGCTGACATAACTGATATAAACCCATATTTATGTGTTATCTGTAACAATTTTTCATAACCTGTTATACTTTTTTCTACTGGTAATATTGGTTGATACAAAAAGAATCCATTTTTAAAAAAATGGTTATATTTAGGAAATTTCATGTCCATTAAATAATGATACATTGATAATGAAACTTTGACATCTTGTACATCTGAAGACATACCACCAGTATTATACTGTAATGAATTAACTAATTTCATTGTTGATTTATTTAAAAATACTTTTGCTAAGTAGGGTACCATGTCATTGGGCAAAATGCCAAATAACTTTTCAGGAATTTCATGATTTGTTACTTCATAATCATAATCCTCGATAAAATTTCCAAAATTGAGTTCACTCCTTCCTATGCTATCGCCTTTTTTAATAGCATCAACCCATGCAATACTATATTCATAATCATGTTTTATCTTCTCATAATTTTCAATTAGCAATGAAAAATTTGGATACTTTTCCACTTTGCCAGTCACATAAAAAGAAGGTACTTTCCTCATTTGTATTTTAACTTCAGTAATAATGCCTAATAAACCCAGACCAGATATAACGGAGTAAAATAAAACTGAATTTTCATCTCTAGAGCATTCAACTAGAGTATTATCAGACAACAAAATTTTAAATGAAATAACATGCTCGCCCATATAACCTTGATGATATGCATTTTTACCATGAACATTGTTTCCAAGACAGCCAGCTACCGTAACAAACCTGGTACCAGGCATTACAGGGAAAACCCACCCAGAAGCTATGCACTTTAATAATATTTTTTCTACTGTTGTGCCTGCCTCTGCAACAACTACACCGCTAGAGGAATCCCAATTAATTATTTTATTCATATTTGTAATATCTAAAACTATATTTTTTTCATTCAACGTATTATCACCATAACTCTTACCAGCTGCTCTATTACTAATTTTCAAAT
>CACEHW010000045.1 GCA_902559415.1 uncultured Fidelibacterota bacterium | reverse complement strand
TTTTCTACTGGGAATGATATTGATAAATCTGAAATAAGTGGTAGAATTTTTTCTAATAGAGAGTCATCTTCACTTTTATGGAAAATGAAAGATTCAATTGATACAAAAGAATTTTTTAAACGTGGGCCTGATTATATTATTGATTCAAATGAGGATGGTAGTTTTTCATTTAATTATTTATCTGATGGCGATTATAAACTTGTTGGTGTAGATAGGGTAAAAGCTAGTTCTAGCATAGATCCAAAATTTTCTATTTATGGTTTACCTTTTTTTGATATAATTAAAATTGATTCTGCAGCTACAAAAATAAAAAATGTAAGAATCTTAATACCAGATAATCCAAAACTTGCAAAAATTGTTAGTGGTAAATGGATAAATAATCAGATAGGTGAACTCACATTTGATACACCTATAAATCAAAATATAAATCTAATTTCTGTTGATATTGATATTGATGGGCGCAAGATTCAAGCTTCAACTTTTGAAGATTATAAAAATAATAATGTCCTTCATTTTTTCCTTGAAGATTCGATTAAATCAGGAGCAGAAACATTAATTAATATTTATCCAAAAATTGATCAAGGAATTATAATTATAGACTCTGCTATTGTATCTGCAAAAACAAAAGCTGATAAAGACACTACGTATTTATTTATTAATAATTTTGAGAAAATTCTAGACTTAGAAATCGAAGAAGAAAACATAGTGCCATTTGATATATATTTTTCCAGAAATATTTACAATCAGGATATTGATGATGCTTTTTTATTGAAAAAAGATTCAACTTTTATTGATTTTAATTTTAATAGTTTAAGTCCAGTTCATTTTCAAATAATCCCAAAGAAAAATTGGTCTCCCGTCAGTAATTATTCTTTATCTATATATAATGATAAATTAAAATTAGGTAAAAGTAGAGGGCTGAAAGATTCGGTCAAAGTTATAAGTTTTAAGACTGCAGATTATAAAAAATTTGGGAGTTTAATAGGTGATATTATTAAACCACATCCTGAGTTTATTATCGCGAGATTAACATCTTTAGAAAAAAAATCATATAATAAAGATGTAGTTGTAAATTCTACTTCATCATTTAAAATCGATAAAGTACCTGAAGGAATTTACTCTTTGATGTTTTACCTTGACATAGATAATAATAATAAATATTCTTTTGGCCGGCTTAGTCCTTATAAGCCCTCAGAATGGTTTAAGAGTATTCCTGATACTATTTCTATTAGGAGCAACTGGGACATGGAGATGAACAATATTAATCTTAATGAGTTTTAGATGCATTGTGTGATTTTAGCTGGTGGAAGCGGGACAAGGTTCTGGCCATATAGCAGGAAAAATAATCCTAAGCAATTATTGAATATTGTTGGAGATAAAACTATGCTCCAAATAACTATTGATAGGTTGCGAAAATTAAAATCCACATCAGAAATTTATATTATCACTAAGCAAGAATTATATGAGCCTATACTCAAATCAATAAAGCATATTAAAGCAGAAAATATTATTGTAGAGCCTAGCGCGAAAAATACAGCCCCAGCAATTGCTCTAGTAGCGCAGAAGATTTTTATGAATAATAAAAATGCTGTTATGGGTGTTTTCCCAGCGGATCATTTAATTGTGGGTCATAATCATTTTGAAAAATCATTAGATAGTGCTTTTAGTCTCGTAAAAAAAGAACAAATTTTAGTAACAATAGGAATAAAACCCTCTTACCCAAGTACCGCATATGGTTATATACAATTTGAGCCAGGGTCAAAAAATAAAAATGGATATCATGTAAAAACTTTTGCAGAAAAGCCTCATGAGACTTTAGCCAAGAGATTTATAAAGAGTGGTGATTTTTTATGGAATGCAGGTATTTTTGTTTGGGGAGTGGAAAGTTTATTTTCATCCTTAGAAAAATTTATGCCTGAGTTGCATGATGCCATAAAAAAGATAGGTGCGAGAATAGAAAAATCTGATTCGTTTGATGATATTTGGGAAGATATTTTACCAGAATCCATTGATTATGGTCTTATGGAAAAAGCTAATAATATTTTTGTAATTCCAGCTGAATTTGAATGGAATGATTTAGGTTCATGGGATGCGCTATATGATATATTTTCTAAAAAAGAAAATGATAATGTAGTTAGAGGCCTTGGGAAAATATTAGAGGGGAAAAATAATTTCATTCAGTCAACTGATAGGTTTACAGCAATTATTGGTATTGATGATATTGTTGTAGTTAACACTGACGATGCTACCCTCATAGTACCTAGAAATAAAGTTGAAAAGGTTAAAGACTTGGTGGCTTGGCTGGAGAAAAAAGATCATAAGGAATTATTATAATTGAAAAATAAAGAGTTATTGGACGAGTTTCATGCATTGGCTGAGAAATTAGATGTAAAAATTATGAAAGGGAAGGGAGATTTCTCTGGAGGTAGTTGTATTGTCAATGAAGAAAGAGTTATAGTAATTAATAATATGAAACCTATTGAACATCGGTTAAATACTCTTGCTAACTGTTTTAAAGATTATGATTTAGAAGGGCTTTATATTGTACCTGCTCTTCGAAAATTTATAGATGATGTAGCTAAACTAGAATTGTAATTATGTTTAATAAATTTATATTTCTTAGGTAAATAAATAATTTGATTGGGGATTTCAATGGATAATTTATGGGCTCCTTGGCGGATGCAATATGTTAGTGCTCCAAAAAAAAATACTGGAGAAACATTTTTAAAGAAATTGGAAGAAGGGAATGATGAGGAAAATCTAGTCCTTTTTAGAGGTGAGCATTCGTTTGTATGCATGAATCTTTATCCATATAATAATGGGCACATAATGATATTGCCTAATAATATTGTTGATAAGCCTGAAGAATTGGATGACGTCACACAATTTGAAATTATGAAAATAGCTTCTTTATCAATGAAAATAATTAGAGAAAAAATGAATGCAGAAGGTTTTAATTTTGGTGCTAATATTGGAGCATCTGCTGGTGCTGGGATTGCAGAGCATCTGCATTTTCACATTGTTCCTAGATGGAAAGGGGATACGAATTTTATGCCAGTAATTGGTAATACAAAAGTACATGTTCAGGGTTTAAGCGATACATATGTTATGTTAAGGCCATTCTTTAAAAATATGGATTTGTCTCAATGAGTTTTTATCAAACATGGTTGCCCTTTATCTATCTTTACGGTGTTGGAGGTATAGCTTTTTTATTTGGTACTTTTTTAATATATAAAACAGGAGCTTTGAGAGTTAATTATGAGACCCATAAGAAATGGGTTTGGGTTTTATTCTATGGGTATTTCTTTTATGCTTTCATTCATGCCCTCTTTATTTATTTAGCCATCGGGAGTATTTAATGGAAAATATTCTTGGAACTAATTTAGATAGAATTGTAATACTTGCTTATTTTGCGGTTGTAATGGGGTTTGGAGCCTATTTTGGTAAGTATAGTAAAACGACATCAGATTATTTTTTTGGTGGGAGAAGATTTTCTTGGTGGTTGATCACAATATCTATTGTAGCTACAGGTATTGGTTCTCATAGCTTCGTTAAGTATTCTACAAAAGCATATCAGTATGGTTTTTCATCAACGATGACTTACATGAATGATTGGTTTTTTATGCCGTTATTTTTATTTGGCTGGCTCCCGATTATTTATTACTTGAGATTAGGATCTATACCTGAATATTTTGAACGAAGATTTAGCAGGGAAGCTAGATACATAGCAACTTTTATGATTCTAATGTACATGATTGGATACATCGCTATTCAATTTCTTACGTTAGCCACTGCCTTATATAAAATATATGGGATACCTCTAATGCTAACGGTTGTCTTAATCGCCATAGCCACTACTATTTATATGCATTTTGGTGGTCAAACATCGGTGATTTTTACTGATTTGATTCAGGGGTTTATTCTCATTTTTGCTGGGCTACTATTATTTTCTTTAGGATTGAACTTTTTAGTTGAAAACACCTCATATTCATCTGGATTGAAAGCTTTATGGGAGAATCTTTCACCTTTAGAAAAATTACCCTTAGCAAATTTTAATTCACCACCTGACTTCAATTTTGTTGGCATTTTTTGGCAAGATGGTATTGCTGGCTCTATTGGGTTTTTATTTTTAAATCAAGGATTGATAATGAGATTTATGGCAGCTAGGAGTGTAAATGAAGGTAGAAAAGCTGCGGCTTTTAATGTACTGGTTATACTTCCTATATCAGCTATTGTTGTTTCTAATGCAGGATGGATAGGAAAAGCTATATCTAATTCTGTACCAGGTGCTTTACCTATTGATTTAGCACCAAATGATGTATTCGTTTCTGTCGCAAATTTAATTACATCTCCTGGTGTTTTTGGCTTTATAATTGCGGCATTGTGTGCTGCTTTGATGTCTACCTCTGATACGTTGGTAAATGCATCATCTTCAGTAATTATTAATGATATTTATAGGCCATTAACAAAAAATAAATCTTCTGATAAAGAGCAGTTAAGACTGGCTAGACTAGCTTCAGTAGTTGTAAAAGTTATAGCTGTATGCTTGGTACCATTTTTTAATTCATTTGAATCTATCTATGAAGCCCACGGTTGGTTCCATTCAACCTTTACTCCGCCTTTAGTTGTTGGTGTATTTTTAGGAATCTTTTGGAAAAGATTTACTGCTACTGCGGTTATAGCAACTTTCATAGGGGGTGCTTTTTTGATGATACTCGGACAAATGTATCCTACTCTCATCAGCCCATTTTCTCACGGTATTGAATTAAGGCCAGGTAGGGGATATTCATATATTGGAGCATTATATAATCTATTCGTTTGTGCTGGTGTTGGTGTTCTCGTTACTTTTTTTACAAAGCCTGTATCTGAAAATAAACTTACTGGTTTAACCGTTTTTGATGTTCATAAACTCAAAAATATATTTAAAGGATCTGATGTTAATGAGTCAATTGGAAGACCTGTGGTAGTGCATTATAAGATTAAAGATTTAAATGAAGGCATGGTTTCTTTTTCGAAAGAGGATATGGAGATTACTAAATCAAAAAAAGGTGATCTCGTATATATCCAAGATCAAAGATGGTGGCTAGGGGGTTTAAAATCTATCCATGCTACTTTTGATGAACCACATGATGAAAAAGGCATTGTATATATAAACGAAACACAATGTGATTCTGGTATGTTCATCAAAGGTCTCGCTTTAAAAGCTGAAAAGGAAATGTAAGTTTATAATCTGGTTTATTTTAGCCAGAAAGCTTTCATATTTTTCCAATGAAAAGTAAAAAGACTATTCCAAATTATCGCGATTATCTAAACCTAGACTCTCTTTTAAAATCTCAAAAATTAATCAGTGAAAAAAGAGGTAAAAAAGCTCATGATGAAATGCTATTTATTATTTCACATCAGGTATATGAGCTTTGGTTTAAACAGGTTTTATATGAAATAGATTCAATTTTTGAAATTTTTGAGATAGAGTTAATCGATGAATCTCAAATTGGGATTGCCGTTAGTAGACTTCATAGAATTAATGAAATTATACAACTTCTTATCGATCAGATAAAAATTTTAGAGACCATGACTCCCATGGATTTTTTAGAATTTCGAGATCTTCTAACACCTGCGTCAGGGTTTCAGAGTGGGCAATTTAGATTAATTGAAAATAAAATTGGTTTACTTAGCAATGATCGTCATAATTATGGTGGGAAAGACTATAAAGACAAAATCCATGAAGATGAAGTAGATAATATTAAAGACTCTGAAAATTCAGAATCTCTTTTTACACTAGTTGAAAATTGGCTGGAAAGAACTCCTTTCCTCTTATCAGAGGATTATAATTTTTGGGAACAATATAAATCCGCCGTATCAAAAATGATACTTAATGATAAAAAGATTATAGAAAAAAATAAGAGTCTTAATGATAGTGAAAAGGAAAGTTATTTTAATCAGTATAATGCTACAGAAAAGATGTTTAATTCATTATTTAATGAATCAGTATTTTCAAAAATGATTGACAAAGGTCAATTTAGATTATCCTATAAAGCAACCCACGCTGCACTTTTAATATTATTATATCGCGACCAAGCTATCTTGCATAATCCCTATAGGTTATTAAGTAAGTTGATTGATTTAGATGAGCTTCTTACCACATGGAGGTATAAACATCATTTATTAGCAACTCGGATGATTGGGAAAAAAATTGGAACTGGAGGATCTGTTGGAGCAACTTATCTAAAAAAGGCCTTAACTAAACACAGGGTTTTTGAGGACCTAAGTAGTTTGACAACTTTTTTAATACCAAGGTCTGATTTGCCAAATCTTCCTAAAAGTCTATTACGAAATATGAGTTTTCATTATGATACAGCTGAGGATTAGCTTTATAGATTAATTTGGATTTTCAATTAGTTCTATCCCTCTTTTTATTGCATCTGATAACTGCAAATCATTTTTAAATTTTTTTAGATGTTTTCTTAAAAAAGTGATTTCATCTTTTAAGGAAAAATCATCAAAAATAATTTCATAAATATTCATACATAAAAGCCATTCATTTTTGTAGGAGTCATAAATTGTTTTAAGTATTTGAATGTAATCTTTATTTGGTGCTTTTTTGATTTTTAGGGTTTCAACTTTTTTATATAATTGATTTAATTTAACATTATCTGATGTAAGGTTAGAAGATTGGTACGCTTTGTTATCTGTATTAGTAGTAGAATTATTAAATTTTTCCCAATCTG
>CACEHW010000044.1 GCA_902559415.1 uncultured Fidelibacterota bacterium | reverse complement strand
ATCAGTTAGAGCCAAGATCTGTTCCTATTCAGCTAGAGGTTTCTGGTGATAGCTCACTGATAACTATTCCAAATATTAACATCGACCAATCTGAAACTGGGATCGTAGAGCTTCCAGATACAATCGATCCTAGAATATCTTCAGTTTTTCAAAAATATACTCATTTGCAAATTTCTGATGAAGGTGTAATTCCTATTTTATCGCAATCTGAAGTACTAGACTCTCAAATACTTCATGTTAAAAAGGTTTTAAATGAGTATTTAACTGATGTTCCATTCACAAATTGGGGGAATAATAAAACTTCTCTTAAAAACGCATTATCCATGAGTAATGCGTTTTTAATAATATTAAATGATGAGGATGAGTATGAGAATCCAAATCTAGAAATTTTATTTAATAATGGAGCAAAAGGGCAGGATATATTAGGAATAGAGATATTTCCTGAAGGTTCTAATTATTATATGAACAGTTCTAAAAGAGATGCTACTTATGAAGAGGTTCTCCACTTCGTTCACTACTATGGCATAAGAAATGCGTTACCATCAATGCAGGTAGAGATTGATGAAGCAATGAACAGCGCTATTTTAAATGGCAATTACATCCCCCTATCAGATTTACCTGTTGAAGATCATGATGACGAATATTTTGCCTTAATAACGGAAGTATATTTTGGAATATGGGCTCATGATCCTGAAGAGGATGGCTGGGCTGGCGGGCACGAATACAGTTTCATTAATCGAGAGCAAATGATGTTAGGTGATTCTCTAGGTTATGAGATTGTTAATCAGTTTTTTGGAGAGAATTTTAGATATGATGTAGAATTGCCCTCTTCTTTTTTAGGTCAGTTTAGTTTGAGTTTTGACTCTACACTAAGTTATACAAATCGCTCACAATATCTTCAGAATGTAATAATGAGCGGGGAAAATGATATCTATGTTATCGGTAATGATTTTAATAATAAAGTCTATGGAAATGCCGGTGATAATATTTTCATAGGAAAAGGCATGGATGATTTCTTTGATGGCGGGGATGGGAATGATAGAGCCAATTTTTTTAGGCGAGTATGATGAATATGCAATACTGGAAGGTGCTGAATGGAATAATCAGGTTATGAGTGTAGTGGATTTGGTATCGAATAGAGATGATATAGATACCTTAATTAATGTTGAAGAAATGGATTTTGATGGTGTTTTGTATGTAGTAGGAGAAGAATTAAATTCAGTAATAAATAGATTTATACCAAATCAATTTAAGTTATTTCCAGCATATCCAAATCCGTTTAACTCATCAACTACTATCCGATATGATATTCCAAATAAGTCTTCTGTAGATATATTTGTAATTGATCTTCTTGGTAGGAAAGTCAAAACTCTAATTTCTGAGAATAGTGTAGATATTGGTTCACATCAGGTTAAGTGGCATGGTCTTGATGATAAGGGTAATCTAATGCCATCAGGAATTTATTTAATTCAATTTGTTAGTAAAGACTATATCCATCAATACAAAACTGTGATGATTAAATAAATAATAATTATTGTGAGTATTTCCCCTCTAATGTTCGTTCTATTATTGGGCGGAGTATCTCACTAAGATTTTTAACACTTTGTAATGCGCAAAAAATGTGCAATTTTTTTTTGTAATTAAACAGTATTTAATTTTGAATAAACAGGAGTTTTTATGAAAATATTAAAGAAAATAAAAGATGGTTTTACCATGATTGAAATTATGGTCGTTGTTGTGATTGTTGCGATATTAGCGGCTATCGCACTTCCTATCTATCTTGATTATGTGCAGAGTTCGTATGCATCGGAAGCAAGAACGGTAATGTCAAATGTACATAATGCTGCTAAAATGTATTACCAAACCAAAGGTGAGTGGCCTGGAGATGTAGAGCAACTTGAAAGGTCTGGCCAGCTTGATTTAGATAGATCGACTAAGCTTAAATGGACCTTTGAACTCCAATTGCCTGATAGATTAAGTGCAACTAGTACTGAGGAAATGACCGGTGGTGCTGGAAAGGTAGTATCATTTGATGCACTTACTGGGAAATTTACGGGGTATGGCTCGCCAGAAGAAAGCCAGTAAGTATGAACCTCGACGAACTTCTTTCCTACAGCATTGATAGCGGCGCTTCAGATTTACATTTGAGCGTTGGATCTATTCCAATGGTTAGAATCAATGGATCTATGAAGCCATTGAATATGGATGTGCTTGAGCAAGCTGATATGGAGAGTATATTGCCTCAGGTAATGAATGAGGATCAGATGGGCCTATTTAAAGAAAAAAAAGAGATAGATTTTTCAGCAAAACTTGAGGGCAAAGGAAGGTTCAGAGTAAACTTTTTTAATCAAATAAATGGACTAGCAGGCGTATTCAGAACTATCCCAGATACCATAAAAAGCTGTGAGGAGTTAGGTATACCTCCCTTTATGCAGGACCTTGCTATGATGGATAGAGGATTAGTTTTATTAACCGGACCTACTGGTTCTGGTAAAAGTACCACACTGGCAGCTATGGTTGACCATATTAATAGAGAAAAAGCATGTCATATAATTACAATTGAAGATCCAGTAGAATACTATCATCATACCAAAGAAAGTTTGATAAATCAAAGAGAACTAGGTGCAAGTACTCATAGTTTTGCGAATGCTCTCCGAGCTGCTCTAAGGGAAGACCCAGATGTTATCTTAGTTGGTGAGATGAGAGACTTAGAAACTATCTCTCTAGCGTTAACAGCTGCAGAAACTGGACATCTTGTCCTTTCTACATTGCATACATCTAGCGCTGTTAAAGCAATCGATAGGATTGTAGATATATATCCATCTGGTCAAAAAGATCAAATTAGATCAATGCTCTCAGAGTCTCTTGAGGCAGTTATTTCACAAAAATTACTGCCCACCAAAGATGGTAAAGGAAGGGTTCCCGCATGCGAGGTAATGATCTCTACCACTGCTATACGAAATCTCATTCGCGAGGATCGAATTTTTCAGATTACATCTGTAATTCAATCTGGTGGTGTTGAGGGTATGCAAACGCTTGACCAAGACCTTCAGCGTTTAGTAACTCAGGGTAAGATTGAACGAAAAGTCGCGATGGAGATAGCAGATAATCCAAAACTATTTAAGCAGAACGTGTTATAATTATAATGCTCAGAAAAACAAGCAGCGGAATAGGTTTCATTGAAGTGATGACAGCTGTTGTTATTATTTCTATTGCCGCCCTTGGTATACTTATGGGTGCTGTTCATGCTAGAGGAGAGCTTCATGCTCTTGAAGTAAAAGAGCGTGCTACTGAAGAACTTTTAAATTACATGGAATACTGGAAAGGCAGGATTGCAGATGGTGTGCTTTCCTCATCTGAATGGAGTGGAGATATTCAGGGAGACCAAATATATCTTTATGGCACCGCGCAGTCTAGTTATAAAGTAAAGGCCACTCTCTATTATGATATCGATAAACTAGATAAATACACTGAACATGGACCTACTGATTTTAGAAGATATAGATTAGAGTGTTGGATAAAATGGAAAGATTTTTTACAGACACCTGCAAATAGGTGGAGTGATAAAGTTGAAAAGGAAAGAAGGCTCTCAACAGTGATGGCTGTCTTTGATATTGAATAATGAACTATTTTCAAACTTCGAAAGGAATGACACTTATAGAAATGACATTGGTATTCACCATCAGATTAATATTAAATGACTGACCTCCTGGAATAAGACCACTCATTTCGCCTGTTTGAGTTCCAACCATTAACCAATCAGATTGATTTGACTTTGATATAAAAATACTTTCTTGATCTTGTATGATATTCTCGTTAAAAGAAATGAGAGTCCCATAATTGCCACTAGCATCTTGAAAACCAACCGTAGCAGAAGCAGAACTTCCAACAATTTCATTATAATTAATTTCAAAACGCCCATCAGCGTGCAAAACAATTTGAAAGTCAAACTGCCCAGACACAGCATTATTTTGCCAAGTAACAACATCTTTAAACCAAACCACAAAGGTCTCATTTTCTATATCAGAATAATAATAAACATTACCTGCTGCAGAAGCGTTACTATTATCATTTAAAGGGTTTAAGTCATCCCACATAGCCATTATTGCAGGTCTTGGAGCATCGATGCTAGGCACACTAATGTTAGACCACAATGAGAAATCTTGACCAAACCCAATCCAGCCATTTGGATTGATAACACACTCGGTGTATTGGTCTTCATAAAAAGGAAAACTAAAACCGATTGATACTGGAGCAGGAGAATCATCATTATTCGGAAATTGTATTTGAGTAGCAACATTCTCAATATCTATCCAAGTAAAGTCTAAAAGGCTATCTAATTCAGAAGATGCCCAATAATAATCCCCAGTATCTGGACCACCCTGAGGATTTTCAAATGGTAAACTTGCAGAACTAAGATTAAACATCAATAACGTCTCTTGGTCTCCACCATTGCTTAATAAAAGATTCTGAGTTTGAAAGTCATTAGGGCTCATTTCAAAAGAAATAGATTCCTGATCTAATTCTATCGTTGGTTCACCCATAGATACTGTAAAAGAGATTGTCTCTCCACCAGGTCCAACATTTAGTAAGTTTAAGCCACCCTGCCCACCAGAACCATCATTATACAAAAAGGGCTCAGGATTAGTAAAATTATTTATCTCAGTATGAGACCAATCAGCATTATAAGGCGCGGAAACAAAACTTCCTTGGGAGGTTAATGTTCCCCCTGGTCTGTATAAATAAACTTCATCTGGAGGACCTTGAGCATTTCCATTCCCTGCTTCAGTATTAATTCTGTAAACAAGAAGTCCATCCCTTGATCCTGGAGTATTTGAATCGTACACACCTTCCTTTACTCTATATTCAACGACGTAGTACTCTGTCTCACTATTTGGAGATGCAATTTTATAAGCTGCATTTTCTTGCTGCTGTAATGGATTTAAAGTGTAAGTCCCCGTAGCAGTAATTTCAGGGATTTCAGGTAGCCAATCACCATATTTCCACTTCATGAAAGCACCCATATATTGTGGAGGATTAGACGTACTTTCCATAAGGTCCCACCCTCCGACAGCATCTGGGGCTCCATTTTCATTGTAATGGTACAAATCTGGAGCGCCTAACACATGGAAAAACTCGTGACATAAAACACCTGCCGTAAAATAAGAGCTCTCAGTTAACTCAAATGTATAGTCATAGACTCTTGATCCATTGATATATACATCAAAGGAATAAAGAGCCCATCGATGAGGCCATAGCAGATCAGACCAACCATCAACATTCCCGTATATACTGAAAGATAGAGCATCTACATATCCATCATTATCGGCATCAATGTCTAAATCTTCAGGAACCGAATTCTGAATTGCGATTACAGCATCTCGCAGTAGGGTATGTTCGCGAAGAGTTCTTTCATCATCAGTTTGATATCCTTCAGGGTTTGATGCTGAATATGGACTATAATAACCTCTATTCTGGCTATCAGTGTAAGCAGTATTTGTTCCAAGAATGCTTGGCGGATAGTGATAGGTGTCTACCGTTAGAGTACCATACGATACCTCGTAAAAATAATCTCTAATTGATGGTTCTGTATTAGAATTAAAAGGAATATCATAAAATTCACGAAGATTAGGAAAATTTGGATCGTCAGCAAACTTGATAAAAACATTTAACTGCGCAAGAGTACCAGAGGTTGGAGCATCTCTACCATTTCGATGTGACATTAACTGCTCGTAATACTCTCTTTTATCTAGATATTCCTCTCTGCTAATTTTAATTCCCGGAATTAGATCGGTTAATGCTGGATCGACCAAGCCAACTTTGTATTCAGAGGGTACTATATCTCCACCAATGTTTACAGCGTAATAAAAGTCACCATCTTTGGGATTTAATACTACCGTATAATCGTTTTCATCATGCAACCTGTGATAGTACTGATCACCTGAAGCCAGAAGATTAATTACCTGCCCATCAGACTGAGAGAGTTTTTGAGGAGTATCATGAAGCCAATGTGCGTTAACATGAACTACAAAAATTAAAAAACTTATGATTTTTTTCATAAATAGCAGATTATATTTAGTTTATCTTGAGTATAAAAAGCTATTTAAGTAAAATCATTTTTCTAGATGATATAAATTGTCCATTTTGAATTATTTTACAAAAGTAGACACCAGAGGTAACTTTTAAATTTTTCTGATTAATACCATTCCATATAAATTCAAATCGCCCTGGACTTAATTCGCCACTATAAATCTCACTGATTAACTTTCCATTAGAATCATAAATAGCGATAGAAATTTTCTCTTTTTTAAATACGGTTAATGGTATTTTAGTACTGGGATTAAATGGATTAGGGTAGTTTGGCTCTACAGAAACAGATTTTGGAAATGTAGATTTATCTATATTCAGGGAGACAGAGCTAACGTTGATAGTATGAACTGTAGCACTATCTGCTGATACATGTTCAAGAATCAATTTGTTCAAATCAAATTCTACTATTTTATAAATCAGCTCCTGTGTGCCTATAATCCCAAGTGGAGTATTAAATCGTCTACCAAATGAAACACAATTCTGATCTTTATTATGGGCAAAATAATGAGCTGCCCAATCTAGATATCCGTTGTAAATGAAATTAGAATTTGAAATATAAACTAGATTATCTCCTCCATCTTCATTCATCCTCATATTAAGAAATATCTGCCTACCTTGATAATTTTGAGATGGACTAGATAGAGATTCATATCCCTCATAATCTTGGGCAAAATCTTCTAGATCATTTGCATTTAAAACAAAAAAAGATGAAATGAGATAAAAGGTAATAATTTTAATGGTAGAGATTCTCGTCACATTCATATTATAAATATAACAATAAACCTACTTTATATGAGAGAAAGTTTGCCTA
>CACEHW010000043.1 GCA_902559415.1 uncultured Fidelibacterota bacterium | reverse complement strand
ATTTATATATAACTCTCCTTTCCTGTAGCCTGCTATTTTCTGAAAAAGAATCATCGATTCAAGGTTTAATACTTGATTACAGTAATCAAAAACCTATACCTGGTGCTAATATCTATATTGAAAATAGTGATATCGGTACAGTCTCTAATGAATTAGGAGCTTTCTCACTCTCAATAGATAATTTAAATATTAATGAAATAAAAATTTCGATGATTGGATACAGAGACACAACCTTATTTATAAATCAAAATAACATTAAAAATAAATACCAAGTTTTTCTGAACCCAAAAACAATCCAAATGACTGGAGTAACAGTACATTCTCATAAAGAAAGCGAAGAAAACGTTGCCCCTTCTTCAATTTCAATGATTGGCAATAAATTAGAAAAAAATATTATTAGCGATCTTGCGACGACTTTATCTGGAGAGTCAGGTATAGCAATTAGATCTTCAGGACAGGCAACACAAAGACCTATATTAAGAGGATATTCTGGTGATAGGTTTTTAATTACTAGCGATGGATTTGAACTTGGTGATATGTCAAACACTACTGCTGATCATGCTGTAAGTATGGAAATTTCTGCAGCAGAGGGTGTCGAGGTAATGAGAGGTCCAGAGACATTAGCATATGGTTCAAACACTATTGCAGGAATAATTAACATTATAACTCCTTTTAAAAACCCTAAAAAACTATCATCGACAAAATATAAACTATTATTTGGGCATGAAAGCTCAAACCAGTCAAATTTAATAGGTTCTGATATCAATATTCCTTTGAATGACTATCAGCTTTCACTGTCTTTAAATAATAGATCAGCGAATAATCAATCCTCGCCTATAGGCACATTGGAAAATACTGCATTAGAGAAAAGTGATCTAACCTTCGGTTTGACGAAATTTGGAGAGAAAGATTTAATCACCATTGAATTAAAAGATTTTACAATGGATTATGGGATTCCAGGCAGCCCTGAAGGACATATTAATGGCGTTGATCTTGCTCTAAGAAATCAAATACAAAAACTAAAATATCATAGCGATATAAAGTTTATGTCATTTAACATTATAGATCTTGAACAAGGGTATGTTAGGTATGGCCATAAAGAATTTGTAAAAGGCTCAAACTATGCATCTGTAGATCTACGTCAAGACATTATTTATTTCAATGCTCTGCTTACAAGCAAAAATCTTAAAATTGGGGCAACTTTTCAAAATAGAGACTATTTTACAAAAGGTTTTATTTGGACTCCAAACACTAACGAAACAAAATTTTCTTTGTTTGGGGTGCATACCAAAAAACTTACAAATAAAAAGTTTCAATTTTCCGGAAGGGTAGAATATCGCTCAATCAATCCTAGTGCTGACGATACTTTCTTTTCAAATATCGATGCAGATGATGTAAGAAAACGAAATTACTTACTAGCATCATTTGGAGCATCTACTCTAAAAAGTTGGGATAACATTTCAATATACAACCATATCCTTTATACAAGCCGAGCGCCAAGGATCGAAGACCTTTATTCAGATGGCCCACATCTAGGGACCTATTCTTACGAAATCGGCGAGCCTAATCTTGAGCAAGAGAACACGATAGGGTTTGAAAACACAACATCTTTTACCGGTGATAGATATGAACTAAAGCTCACTAGTTACATAAATTACAGTAATAACTTTCATATCCTTCAAAAAGAGGGAGATGGTTATGAGACCGGAGCAACCTGGATCGAATGGGGCAGCGGCTCTGCTGGATGGCTTTATAAATATAAACTCTATGGGAAAGAAACATTGATTCAAGGATTTGAACCAAGCACTAAATTAAGTCTAAAATATTTTAATTTATTGGCTAATGCATCAATATGTAGAGGAATAAATTTAGAAGATGACAAGCCACTAGCATACATACCACCAGACCTACTTAGAATTCAACTAGAGAAAAGATTCTTTTTTCTAAATAATACATTAGAAGGTATTTTCGTATCTGATCAAAATAAACTTGGGGAGTTTGAATACCCTACTGATGGTTATAAACTACTGAACTATAACTGTTCATACACTTTTAGTAAAAATGAGAATATTCATCAAATAATTTTTCAGATAACAAATATCTTAGATGAAACTTATTATAATCATTTATCGAAGATAAAAATGATTATGCCTGAGCCAGGTAGAGGAATAAACTTAAGGTATAAAATTAATTTTTAGATTATTTACTAAATTTTAATTAACAACAAGCACATCCGCCAGCACAACAACTACACCCACTATCTTCCCATGTGCCAACTTGATCAATACTTAAACTATTAAAAACCCAATCAAATTTTTTACTTATCCAATCACTAACTTCATCTACTGTCCAACTTTTTGAACTCCATTGTAATTCAAATTCAGTTGGTAATTTTTCAATTTCATCATGGTCTTTATCCCAATCTACATTAGTGACTTTTAAAACAGGAAATTCTTTTTCTTTCATATTATTAACCTTAAGTGTTTAAGCAGTCTCGCAACATTCATTACTCTCACATTGACAATATTTCATATTGTAAAGATGCAGACCAATAAGAAAAAATGCAGGAATAAACTTAGCATTTGGAGAAACTGTGATCCATGTAAATTTTACATTCAAAATGAAAAAGCATAACCCTACCCAGCTTGCCCATAATCCCGAAGATATCCAAGAATTTGTTGATGACCTTGATGCTTGAAAAACAGCAAAAAGAGATATAACTAAGAAAAAATAGTCCAATGCTTGCCACCATGCGGGAGCGAAATTACAACATGCTGCAGAGCATGCTGATGCTATAAAAAAAACAGGAGTAGAAAGACAATGAACCATGCATAATCCGCTTATAAATGCGCCAACGCTATCTACTTTTATTTTTTTAATTGTTATGTTTAATGCATTTAACATATTTTAATTTCACTATAAAATTAGTTACGGACAATATTTAGCTTTATGTTTCTCGGGGCGAGGACAATTGATTAAATATTGCCCGTAATTTTAATTTTAAACTCTTTAAGATATTCAATGTATCTTTCCTTATCTACCTCTTCCTTATTCCAAGTATCTCTAAGTATCAATTCTATTTTTTTATCAATGCTATTTTGTATGTTTTCTCTATACAATTTATATGCATAATAATCAGCCTCGGATACTTCGTTAATCTTATTTTGAAAATACATTATTGGATTTAATAACAATGTACTCCTAACGAAATTATTTTTTAATTCACTTTCTTTTTCAATTTTTCCAGCTGCTTTTTTATTTAAAATATTGACTAACCCTGAAACACTTCTATTTATAATACCTTTATTAATAATGGTATCTTGAGCGTATACAGAACTTTTCAAAGCGGGAAAAGACTCCAATAACTCATTTTGCAAGGTGTCAGTTGACATGTCAAAAATTTCGTATCTTTGATCTCTAGCTACATCAAGGTAGTCAACCATATAATTTGTAGAAAATTTTATCGAAGTAATTTGGTGAAATAAACCAGGCATAATTATTGATAAGGCCACCCATACCGATATCATTTTTATAGCTTGATCAACACTACCTTTACCCCAATAATTAATGAAATAAAAAATGGAGACCCATAAAAAAATATACAAAAATATTAGAAGCATTAAAGTGAAAAAGCTCATCAATTCATTTGTGAACACCCCTGATAAAACTGCATAAGGAATTAACAAAAAACATATTAATGTAAATAAAACTAAGAAATAATATGAAAATCTCGTAATTAACCAAGATTTTTTAGAAATATCATTTAAATAAATTAACTTATCAAAGCCATTATCTTTCTCTAAACCACCTATATTGAACAATAAAATGATCAGTAGAATAGGTGTCAAAAATAATAAAACAAAACTAAAATCAAGTGTCCCCAAAGCTAGACGCTCAGGATTTGCTATTTCTTCAGCTAGGTCATTATCAAAAACGGTGCTCCAATTAGTAACCTTTTTATAATATCCATATTGCTCTACCTGGCCTGTGCTAAAGACGATCATTGGCGATGGGCTTTTAAGAGCATAAGATGGTGTATTCCATATCGCCCAATAAGGAATTGTAGGATCTCTCCTAGGTTTTTCAATTAAACCTTGCTCAAGTTCATCATACTGGACTAACATCTTTTTTTCAAAGTCTGCATTCTTACTTTTAATACTTTTTATCTCTATGTTATGTTTTTTAAAAAGGTCATAACCCGTCTGGCATCCATAAAGAATTGAAATTGCGTATAACAATATTGAAATAATTTTGTATGGAGAATTGATGCAATGAAAAGATTCAAATTTCAAAATATCTAAATATTTACTCATATTATAATATCTCTCTTGATTTTATATCTTATCAAAAATCCAGAAAAGAGTACCCATACTATTAGAGAAAGTATATCAATATAATAATTTTCAATTTGATCTTTGATTTTCATCGTTTGATATTTAAATGTTTTAACAGATCTAAAAAACGTATTATCAACTGTCCATCTCCACTCACCAGTTTTTGAACCACCATGTGCATGTTTATCATTAAGCGTTTTAATTAAATATCTTCTATAGAGTTCGGCTTTTTTTAAAAAATCTAAATGGTGAATCATATCACTACCACAAAACCCCATACTCAGATTTTGAAGAGATGAGAAAGGATTTAACAACCCTGATAATTGATATAATCTTTTTTGTTTTTGATAGATCAAATAATTATTTCCAAAATGCTTGTCCCACACTTGATTCCCATATTCCTCATCAGCCTGCATAACAATTCCATCAAAATTGATAGGTAGTTGACTTAAGCTATCTACATTATATCTAGCTAGATATTCTTCTTTCAACTTAGATCTTCTTTCATCAGTAGGGTTGTGACCATCAATTCCTTTAGAACGATCTTCTTTCATTTGGGAGATAAAATTTTGTCTGCTTGGCAGAGGATGAACCTTCTCAACTGTATTACCCCAAATTTTTGGTAAAAAAATTGTCCACATTATCCAAGTTGCCAATAATAATGAGATGGCTGAGGTGTTATTCTTAAAACTAGCAGAGATATAAGTAGAAAGGCATACTACAATAAAGTAATAAAGGCCATATGAAATTAAAATAAATCCTATTCTTATTCCAAAATCTGCACTCGAAGAACCAAGTAAAAATTGTAAAAGAATTGAAAAAATGAGGAGGATTAAGCCATATAACCAAATACTTAATGATTTAGACAAAATTAGTTTTTCCAAAGAGACTCCTTGCAAAGCTATAAGCTTCAATCTTCCAGTTTCTTTATCATTACTTATGGAGCCAAAAGATAAAAAAATAAGAAATAAAGGAACCATATACTGCATTATGGTAGAAGGTTTAAGTTTACCGAATCTTGAAATTGCAATAGACTGTGAGGCTTCAGAATGAACAATCTCATTTTGGACATGCCCCTCGAGCTTCAATACATTGCCTGTAATGCTACTTACTCCATCATCTAAACTATTTAAAATACTTATGGGTTTGAATACATATACGCCATAGTGAGCTGCACGGTGTGGGTTCATAGGTTCCAAGTTATCCCATTGAGCCCTGATGTGTTTTTCAGCAGCAATTTGAGCTTGACTTTGATTTTTACTTTGCAAATTTCCCATCCAGACTACAGATATAATGCTTAGCATGAAAACCAATGAAACATAAACGATAGATCGATTACGGACTAATATTTTCCATTCATTTAAAATAATTGAAATCATCATATTAATTTAGTTTCTCATATACTCAATATATATTTTCTCAAGTTCATTCGTTGTGACATTAGCAGTATCCATTTGGTCAATTAAACTTCCATTTCTAAGAATACCGATGCGATCACAGGTTTCACGCACTCTAAAAATATCATGAGATGCCATTAGCACCGTAGTCCCTTTATCAGAAAGAGTTTTCAAAGTAGTAGATAGCTCAGTGCTTGCTAGGGGATCTAATCCACTAGCTGGCTCATCTAGTAGCAAAACTTTTGCTTTTTTAGCAAATGCTATAGCAATTCCAACTTTTTGCCTCATCCCTTTTGAATAAGTACCCACTTTTTTATTAATAGCCTGTGAATCTAGCCCACAGTCATTAAGTATATTTGATAGCTTTTCAGCAGTATAGTTTTCTCCCGCTAATTTGCAAAAATAATTTAAATTTTCAATTCCCGTCAGATAAGGATATAGGTTTACGTTTTCAGATATATATCCAATTTTTTTTCGAGCAATATCAGTGCTCTTAGTAACATTTATATCATCTATGAATGCCTCTCCTTTATCTGGCTTTAAAAAACCAAGTAAAATATTTATTGTGGTTGATTTCCCCGCACCATTTGAACCAAGCAGTCCATATATCTCACCTCTAGGTATATCTATCGATAAATCTTTTACTGCCTTAAAACCTTTAAAAGTCTTAGTAATATTTTTAAGACTTATCATTTCTGGAAAATCAATAATAAATAATTAAAAATTTTATATGTATTCAATAAATACAAAAAATAATAATCTTGCATATAATGCACCTCTAGTTAGTTAATAATATCATGCTTTTATCAAAATAGCATGATTGAAAATACTTTAAACTAAAGGAGGAAAGGCGGAGGTCTACTATTTAAATCAAAATTTATAAATGTGTCAAAAATCATTTCTTCAGAAAAATAAAATAACGAAGAAAGATCTTGAAATGAAAAATCAAAACTATTTATAGATGTAAATCTCTGAACTTTGGTTAGACACTTAACACATTGATTAGAGATTTCATGAAAGTCGCTGACTTCACTATTTAAATCAAATATATTATATCTATTTGGATATTCATGTTCATGATGGTGATTTAAATCAAGAATAGCAATTAAAAGTAAAAGCGATAATCCACATGAAATAAATTTATTTTTTGATTTTATCATTATGAAAAGTTCTATTTATATAAACAACTAATGCAATGTTTTTTCTTAATATAGTCCTATCTTTTTCATATTATTTTAATAATATCATTTTCCTAGTTTGCAAAAATCCTCCAGCTTCAATACCATAAATGT
>CACEHW010000042.1 GCA_902559415.1 uncultured Fidelibacterota bacterium | reverse complement strand
CAAGTCCTAATCGCTTTTCATCGGGGTTAGAGTTTTATTTTAAAAAGGTAAGTATTACATATGGGTTTATTACTCATCCTGTGCTTCCTTTATCACATCAATTATCTATTGAGGTTAACCGTTAATGAAGCAATTGCTTTCATTAATTTTTTGTTTTTCATTTATTTTTTGTCAAAAAGTTTTTATCAATTCTGCTACTATTGAAGAGCTCAAAAGCCTACCTTTATCTGAAAATCAAATAGCTGACGTATATGACTTTATTTTATTTCAGGGACCAGTATCTGATATATATGATTTAATAAAAATCTCAAGTATAGATGCAAAAGATATTGAGTCGTTAAAGTCTTTGGTAAGTATAAAGGATAATAAAAATATTAATATAAGAGCATCTAGAATTAGTGACCGATACAGAAAAGTTGAAAATTGGACATCTGAGGAAGGTGCCAATGAAGGTCTTGTTGAGGTGTGGTTAGATAGATTAGCTGAGCCAAAGAATATTAACTCTGCAACATGGAATGACTTAATGGCTTTACAAAATGTTAGTCCTGTAGATGCTGTTGCGGTAATGAAAAGAATTGATGAAGGTAAAATAACATACCCCAAAGCTTTGAGAGGGGCTATTGGCTTAAGTTATTGGGGTTATAGAAATATGGTTGATTTCTTCACCTATGATGATACAGATACAACAGATTCATTTCATTTTTGGTATAATACTACATATAAAACACTCCCCTCCACAACCTCATTTGATGATGAGGTAGGGATGGTTGATCAAATCAGTGATCATCCTGGTGATTTGCATCATAAAATGGTTGCAACTTTTGGTAGGAACTGGAAGCTCTCCTTAGCAACACACCGCCAGCTTGGTGAAAAAGTATATGATTTCAAGGTAGGAGATTTTGAAGTTCCTAATTCAAAATGGTCTCTCACGTATAGAGACCTCAAGCTTGGTAGCTTAAAAATAGATAGAGTAATTTTAGGAAACTTTTCTGCTACAATTGGGCAAGGTGTAATATTTGAAAATACTGATTTCTTTTCACCAAGAAGATCTGGTTATAGTTGGAGTAGGAGAGTGCATGGTGTTTTCCCTGATATCTCTAGAACACGTCAATATGCATTAAGAGGAGCTGCATTTCAGGCTGGTAATAAAATGCTTGACCTAATGGGGTTTGTATCTAGAAATAAAAGAGATGCTATTTTAAATATAGCTGACAGCTCAGTTGCATCAATGATAACACTTTACCCAAGAACGAATAGTGGTTTTGGAGCTGATTCTCTTTTAATGCCAATGCTTGAGACGCTAGAAGAAGTTACATATGGTGGTAGTGTAAGGTTAATTCCGATATATGGCACATTCATTGGCTTTTCAGCTTATGAGAGTTTATATGATAGGCCAATTAGGCCAGATATAGCAACCACCGTTATTGCTGATGCTAATGAAGGGAAGTTTTTGACTTCTATTGGTAATACTGCTGACACTGAAATAGCTGCAATGTATTCGAGCTACGGGGAATCTTCTTTTTGGGACAAGGCTAAATCTTTTCGCAGAGTATTGGGAATGGACTTTTCTACAGTAATTCGTAATATTGCATTGCAGGGTGAGTACGGGATCCTTGATAAAAATGGTGATATGAAAGTTAATGGGTCAGACCCTAAGGCATTTGTTTTTAGTGGTTATGCTCAGTTCAATAATTTTAGTTTGCTCGTTGTTTATCGAGATTATGATCTAGGGTTTGATAACCCATACCAACGATCTTTTTCAAATTATTCTAGATATAAAGGAAGTATTTTTGAAGATACTTTTTATTTAGAAGATCCTATTTATGGATTTTTATATAGTGGTCAAGCTCAACCACAATCTGAAAAAGGGGTTTATGTAAATAGTAGATATCAACCCCACAGGGCTTTGGTTTTATCTGGAGATTTTGATACTTGGACGCGAGTTGCAGACCAGGCTCGGTATTTTAGGACTGTAATGCGCGCTCAGTATAGACCGGTTTTTAATATGCGATTTAGTATTAGGCATAAATGGCAAAAAAGAGGTTCAATGAATCATTTAGATCCTTCGGCTTATTATTCACAGGAGACAATTATTCGATCTCAAATTCGCTTATCTGGCTACGACCAAATTGAGTTAATGTGGGTTCGTTCTTGGGTAGACTTTTCAAATAGAAGAAGGCTTACCTATGACCTAACATCTGGTGGTGAAGAACCCTCTTTGATTGGTAGTGCAGGCACTGGAAGTGAGGCAATAGGTTTCAAAGTTACTCATAATTTTAATCAACGTATGAAAGCAATGTGCCAAGTAATATTCTATAATGGATTCATTTGGAATTTTGAGGACACTGATTTTAGGGTTTTTGATAGCAACTCGGATGCAGTGCGATATTGGTTGTCATTATTCTCTCGTATAAATGATCGTTGGGCTGTAAGGTTAAAATGGACTGTTGATAGTTCTGCTCCTATAACAAATTATATTTTTGAACCTAGTGATCCAACTGGCCAATTTCCAGATCAAAGATTAAGTTGGAAAACTGTAAGTGGAGAAAATTTCACAAATGATATTAGATTACAATTAGACTATGCATTTTAAATTAAAAAATAAGATTACAGCCCTTTCTTTCCTTATTATAGGTATTGTTTTTGGGCAACAATATTTTTCTCCTTTGATCCCTAATAATTATTTTTCATCTGGCGCTTCCTATCTGGCAAAAGGTGGAATTTATTCAGGACCATTTTCTAAACATATATTTAACAGATATGGAAAATCACTCAGTTTTGAAGTTGATATAATTAGAAATTCATATACTGAGCGTAGGAGCGTACCAGTTATTGATATGTTTGATGATGTTGTTACGCAAAATGTATATTCTCTAAATAGACCAGCATTTACTTCATTATCATGGTCTTTATCAGGTAGTTTAAATGAAAAGTATAATATTCCTGTTTCTTTATCCTTATCTGATGCCCCATTTTGGGATTTTAGATATGATTATAATGAAGAAGTTCGAGCAAGTTTAGGACCATTTAATTAATGTGGATGGTACAATTAGATCTTTTGAGTTTGGGGTATCAACCAAAATTGGTAGCAATGTGAAATTAGGCTTTAACCTAGAAAATTTGTATGAGGATGACATTCTATACACAAGCGGTGTTAATGTAATTGATGAGGATGATGCACTTGCTAGTGATACAACAAACATACGTAGTATAAGTTTATCAGCTGAAAATGAAAGCCGATTTACACTCGGGGCAACATATGATTTAAAAAAGAATGTATCTTTTGGATTTTCATTCACTCCATCCACAACTATTAGATTCTCATCTGATGGGTTTGTTCCTATTTTAGATGAAAGAAGTCAGCTACCTAAGTTTACCTTTAGTGATAGTTCTTCAAATTATAATATTCCCCTTCCAAGAGAAATTAGTATGGGCTTTTCTGTTCAAGTAAATAACCCTACGAAAACAAGTATTACTGGAGGATTAGTTTTAAAAGATTGGGATGTCCATGACGAATATATTGTAGAGCACAGTTCAGTAGACACCACTAAATTTAATTATCAGTCTACTTTAGGGCTTTCGCTAGGAATTGAGCATATAATTTTAGGTAAAACTCCACTAAGATTTGGTTTTATTTATAGTGAATCACCATTAGGAGAGGAGTTTGAGATTACTAAATTCACAATTGGAAGTGGATGGGTATACGAAAATATAAGTATAGATGTTTCAGCAGTATTTGGTGCTACTGATTATAGATATGAGGATCTATTTCAAACTGCTTCGCAGGAAGATTCATTTCTTGATAGGGTTGATGAATCCAGCGCAGTTTTAAAAGCGACAATTGAATACTCTTTTTAATTAATAATTAGAATTACCAGTAGATGAAAAGAATAATATCATTACTTGTGAATATCATTTTTGTCAGTTCACTATTTTCAAATTCTTTTAAACTTCATCTTCTTTTTACAAATAATATCCATGGAGCTATTCATCAGGTCCCAGCCCGATTTATAAACCCTGAGTTTTCTCCAATACTTGCTGGTGGTGCTGGAGCATATACATATGTTACAAACTTAAGAACAGAAGTAAAAGCATCTGGAGATTTTGTAATGCTCACTGACGCTGGGAATATATTCCAAGGTACTCAATTAGGCACCAATGATGGTGGTTCAAAAATAATACGATGGATGAACTGGATGGCTTATGATGCTTTCGTACCAGGCGTACGTGATTTTGATCAAGGTGTTGAAAATTTATCAAGACTAAGAGAGGAAGCAAATTTTCCATTTCTCATTTCAAATTTAGAAGGTATCGAAGGTAAAGAAGATTATAAAATTATTGATGCCAATGGTACAAAAATAGGAATCATCGGTCTAATCACACCTTTTTTATCTGATGGTCTTTTACCAGAAAATCATCAAGGGGTAGAAGTCTCGGACTTACTGAGCTCTTTGAATACTCAAATTGAAAAAATACGTAATGACGTAGATCTTATTTTTGTTTTATCTCACTTAGGCATTCCCTATGACCGAGAAGATGAATATAAAAGCTTTATTAGTGATATTGAACAAGGCAAAAACCATCCTATTCGCAATGCTCTGGAACTAGCGCATTATACTGATGATGTTGATGTTATTATCACTGGGGGCGTTAGCAAAGGATATAATACTCCTTGGGTCGATCCAAATACTCATACTATTGTTGTTCAAAACTATGGGAACCTTACAGGGATTGGGCATTTGATTTTAAATATTGATCAAAATAATAAAATTATAGAAGACTATTCTTTCCCTACAGAAAGAGGAATGATGGTAAATCTTTTTACTGATGATATTTGGCCAAATAATACTATTCAAGATTCAATAAAAAATTGGGTATCATCATTACCCTCATTGAAAAAAAATGATTATTCCTTATTTACTTCTGATAAAAAGAATGTTGATTGCTCATCAAAAAAATCTTCTATTTATAATACAGTAGAAGTGCCCGCAGTTGGGAGTGATGAATTACTGGATATTATGACTTGGAATATGGAGAGGTTCCCACTTAAAGGCGATTCTACTATGAAGGCAGTTGCTGAAATAATAGATGACCTCGATGTTGATATTATTGGTGTTCAAGAAGTGATAAAAATTGGTGATTTTGCAAAAATGATGTCCTGGTTACCAGAATATGATTTTATTCTTAGTCAACAATCTTCGTTCTTGGAGCAGGCAATCATTTATAAAAAGAATATGTTTACCTTGCTAGCTCAGGATGAGCCTTTTGCTATGGATGATTATTATTTTGCAGGAAGGCCTCCGTTAGTGGCAGATTTTTTATTCCACTGTGGAGATATAAAACAAGAAATTTGTATTGTTAATATGCATTTGAAATGTTGTGGTGATGGTCTGTATCGGAGGCAGCAATCTATGAAGCAGTTACATGGATTTTTAAAAGGGAAGATTGAAAATGGAAAGAATAATATCATTGTAGTCGGTGATTGGAATGATCAATTACAAGATACTGGTATTTATCAATCCTTTAGTCCTTTTATAAATGATAAAGAAAATTTTCTTTTTGCTACGGACCGTATAGTTAGTGATCCAAATCAACAATCTTACCCTACTTGGCCAAGCTTTTTAGATCATATAATGATTGGGCGTGGATATTTTGAAGTATTTGAAAGTAAAGGTCAAATAAGGTCTGTGAATGTAGAGGAATGGATAGGTGGGTGGAGTGAATATGAAAACCTTATTTCAGATCATCGGCCAATACTTCTTTCTATACCAATTACACGATGACATTAAATCAATTTTTTTATACAGCATTTATTTTTATGCTTTTTTCTTGTGCTAGTCCAGTTGAGCAAAAAAGTATAAATGGGAGTAGCTCAACCAGTTTATTGCCAGATCTTAATTTAGAAAATGGTATCGAGGTTGTTACATGGAATATAGAAAATTTCCCCAAATTAGGTCAGAGGACTATTGACTCTGTTTTTAATATAATAACTAATTTAAATGCAGATATTTATTGCCTTCAGGAGATATCAAATAGAAACTCGTTCCAAAATCTTGTTGATGAGCTTATTGAATATGATTATGTAATTTCAGAAGATACGGATTTCTTAAATTTAGTTGTATTATACAAAAAAAATAAATTTATTGTTAGAAGCCAATCTAGTTTATTTACTGATAGCATGTATGAGTTTGCTTATAGGCCGCCATTAAGAATAGAAATGACCTATACAGGTGAAAATTCAATAGATTTTACACTAATAAATATGCATTTAAAATGTTGTGATAATGGTTATAATCGAAGGATTTTATCTTCAGAGATTTTATATAATTACCTTAAGAGTTCAGTAGAATCAGGTATCGTTAATCATATTGTTGTTGGTGATTGGAATGATGATATATCAGATAGCTATAGCCAAAACTCTTTTAATATATTTTTGGAAGATCAAAATAGCTTTAAATATGTTACATATGAAAATGCTCTTTCTAATTCAAATATTCATGACTCTTATCCTAGTTATCCTAGCTTTATAGATCATATTATGATTTCTAGTGATCTATTTGAAGAAAATGAAAACGGAGATGTACAAACCATTAGGTTAGGTGATTACATAGCCGGGTATGATGAAATTATATCAGATCACCGTCCTGTTGTATGGAGATTTACACCTTGAAATCTATAATTATTTTAATTTTTTCTTTGTTATTTGGTACTGTTTTTGCAAGTGAGATTTCTTATATCCGTTATTATTTGAATGAAAAAGATTTCATTGCTAATGTCCCTATGAAGTCCACAAATAGACGTGGATATGACCACCTTACTGCATATTTTAATGATAAAAATCTTCCTGTTAAGCTTGAATATTATATGTCCAATGGCAGCCTTAGGAAACGTGAGATAATGGAATATAGCAGTGATAAAATTTTAATGAAAAAAGGTGAGGTAAATAGTGAAGGTAAATTTTTGAAATTAGTTGTATATAGCAATGATGAGCCATGGAGTGTTGAGTTTCAAAAATCAAATTTTATAGAAAAAGAAAGTGTCAATCTTGTTGATCAGCGTTCAACTTTTATTATTCCTAGAGGAGAACAAGTAACGCAAATTATTTTTGAAACAATCGATGGTTTAAAATATGGTAAGATTGAATTGGATTATGATTATTTAAATTTCTTATCAGAGGAAAGATGGAGAAAACTACCTTCTGGCGAAATAATTCGAAAGTTTAATTACAAGTTTGATTTAATGTCTAATGTTACTCAGATTTGGGAATATGGTAAAAATAATAAATTAGTTTCAGAGGTGGCGTTAGATATGGTGCCTGCTGACCAGTTATATCGAACTCCACCACCAAGGACGGGGAACATATTAGATGAGTACGATATTATTCGAAAAGAAATCAAAGAAAAGAGGATTATAACATCAAATAATCCGATTATTCCTCATAGTGTATTTGATCGACTAGTTCTTAAGTCTGGGCAATCATTAGAGGTTGATTTCGTAGGGACTAATCAGAATGGCATTCAATTTAGGTTATCTAATAACGATGGCTTACTTACAGTACCATTTAACAATGTACGTTCTTTGACCTCGCGCATGGGAGATGTAATTTATCCTGAAGCAATTGAGTTTAGGAAAAGCTATTGAAGCGATTTATCATAGTACTACTTATATTTTGTAGCCTAATATTTGGGCAAACCTACCCCACTGG
>CACEHW010000041.1 GCA_902559415.1 uncultured Fidelibacterota bacterium | reverse complement strand
GGTCGAAGGATCGCACACACTAACCCAAAGTGATGGTATGGACCTTTACCAAGCGATTGACCAATGCCTCGGGAAAGCACTAGTTAATGGCGTTTATGAATATTTGCTAATAAGCAATGAGTACAATGAGGAAGAAATGAATACGATTATGCCTATACTAGATGGTGCAATACAGATGTGCGTTAAAGCACCAGTAATCATTAAACAAGAGGTTAACGGTAATGAAATATCCATAACGGCAGAAGGTATAATAAATCCATTTATTTTAAACCAAATCCTGAGAGGAAATAATTAAAATAATATTACTTTAATTCATTTATAATAATTATAAAATCTATAAGGGATAAATTACTATTTTCATTAAGTTTTATTGGGGTAATACAAAAAATTTAATATTATGATCTATATACTAGGAATTGGAGCCATTTCTGTTTTCTTTGGTTTGCTTTTATTATTAGCACCAAATACAATTTTATCAATTGAAAGAAGAGCTAATAAAATTTATATGACAGACCCAACTTTTATGCAATACCGCGTACCTTTTGGAATAGGCCTATTTTTCGCAGCAATTTTTATCATTTACTCTTTAATAAATGAATCTACTGAATATCTAATTATCATTGGTGTATTAGCTCTAATTTTTAGCTTGATGCTTCTCTTGACTCCTAAGGCTATTTTTTCATTAGAAAGGCAAGCAAATAGAGTATATATGACAGACCCAACTTTTATGAAATATCGCGTACCTTTTGGTATGTTTTTACTTTTATCAGGTGCGTTTATGATATATTCGAGCATTGGTTATTTTTAATATAAAGGATAGCATCTACTTTGGAATTATTTGAATCAATTGGCTTAAAAGCTGACCCTTTTACCACATCCCCAAATCCCGATTTATTTTTCCCTGCAAAAGAGCATAAGCAATGTCTTGAGGGTCTTGAACTTGCTATAAGAATGCGCAGAGGATTATCAGTCGTTCGTGGTGGTATTGGAACTGGGAAAACGACAATCAGCAGAAAACTAATCCAAAATTTTTCCTCAGATGAAGATATTAAATTTGAGTTCTACCCTGTTCTAGATCCAAAATTTGAATCAGAGCTAGTTCTTCTTCAACACTTAGTAGATTTATTTGGGATTGAAGAAGATGCAGGAAAGTCAGTTATTGATTGTAGAAATCAAATTGAACATCATTTGATTAAAGCTGGAGTTGAAGATGGCCGGGTACTTGTTCTTGTTATTGATGAGGGGCAAAATTTAAAAGGCGAATTTTTAGACGTTTTTAGAACATTATTAAATTTTGAAACCGATGATTTCAAACTCCTACAGCTAGTTATTTTTGGTCAACCTGAAATGACATCCATAATACATGAATATCCAAACTTTGAAGATCGAATTACATTTAATTTTGAATTAGGCCCTCTTGATTTTGAATCTGTTGAAGGTATAATAAAACATCGCCTAGCAGAGAAAGGTGGCGGAGAGCGTGAATACTTCAGCGTTGATGCAATAAAAGCAATTCATAATCAAACCCAAGGCTATCCTAGAAAAATAAATAAATTATGTCATCAGCTCTTGCTTAATATGATGAGTGAGAAAGAAGAGATTGTATCTTTAAATATTGTTGAAAATACAATTGGCGGGAAAGTCCCTGATGGGTTAATTGAATCAGAAAACCCTGTTGAGGATGCCCCAGTAGAAGAAAAAAAAGAAGAAGAGCCGGAAGAGAAAAAAGATGTAGCTGTAAATAAACTTTTTGACATCCTTCGAAAAGGTGGGAAAAAAGACAGTGGTAAAATAGGTGAAGCTGTATCTGAAGATGATATCATCGGTGATCTTTATGGAGAGACTGATGAAGAAGATGAAGAAGATGAATTAGAAGAAGAGATCATTGAAGAAGATGAGCCAAGCAAGTGGTATCAAAGAAGACAAAAAAGGAAAAAAAGAAGTATTGGAACATATCCAGCAAATATTACTTCTCCCCCTTTTAAAAAAGTAAAATTACTTTTAGGAATGGCCATGGATCAGGGCCATATATATTCTACTTTAATACAAGATAAAAGCGGAATAAAATCTATTATAGGTGCAGATATATTCTCAGCAACTAAATCAAAATTAGACCCAAAAAGAAACCCAACTGGATTTTCAGTGGCCATTGGTAAAGCTTATGAACAATTAACTTCAAAGCTTGAAAGAAAAGGAAGCAAGATACCAAAAAGTATCTTAAAAAAGCTTAATTCAGGAGTACCAATTTCTTTTACTATTAATAATACCTCGAGCTTGCTTAAAACAGTATTGGTGCCTTTAGAAAATAAAAAAGAACGAAAAATGATAATAGAATATGACGCGAAGAAGAATCTCCCCTTCAATTCGGATGATATCATTTTTGATTCAATAGAACTTGAGCAAGGGAAAAATATAATTGGTGTTGCAAATGCTGATTATATGGATTCTCCGGCACAAACGTTATCAGATAAAAAATGGGATATTCGATTGTGGCCTCCAGCAGCTCAAACCGTTCTTAATTCATTTCGCTGGAATTACCCTGGTAAAAAACATGATATAATATTAGTTATCCATATTGGTGAAATTGAGAGCTTTTTACTTGGTTACAATCAAGGATATCCGGATGCAATTATACCACTTGATTTAGGAATACAAAATCTTACTGATGCATGGAAATATAGATCCACCGCCTCAAAAGCAAAATGGGATAAAAGAGACTATTGTAGAGTCCCTCCTTCTATTTTAAAATCAGACATAAAAGGTGATTCTACAAATAAGCAAAAGAAGCCACAAGATGATGCAATGCGACCAGTAATTGAAGGATGGGATCAAGAATTAGAACGCGCATTGAACAGCATGGCTCAATCCTTCCCTGTTGATAATATTTCTGAAATATTCTTAAGTGGTTGCGCTGAAGAAGTTTTATTTTTAGATGAATATCTTCATAACCAGCTTGAAGTTGAAGTCCAATATTTAGACCCTTTTAAAAACCTAGCCTTTTTCCCCGATGAAGAAGAAAGAGAAAATTTCGACTATTCAAAAAGTGCTCTAACCACAGCTGTTGGAGCCGCCCTTAACCTTGATAAATCAATTAGTCTTCTTCCAGAGGCGTTTAAAGAATCTGAAAAATTTAGGTTAGGAAATAAATTTAGTATCCCCGCAGCTACAGCAATACTCTTTGGCATAGTATCGCTTTCTGGATGGACTAGTGTTAACCACGAAGAAATGCAAACAAAGCTAAATAAAATGAAAACTCAAGCATCAAGCATTGCACCAATAAAAAGTAAATACGAAAAAGTATCTTTAGAGAAGAGTACTATCGTTAACCAATTAGATGTTTTATTAGAAGAATCTAAATTGTCAAACCTATCAATAAGCATAATGAGGTTTTTTAGCTACAATACTCCGAAAGAAATAACTCTAGATATGATCTCATTTCAAAAAGGATGGGAACGTGGAGACTGGGTTCATATTGGAAATTCTCTCGAAAAAGTTATTACAATCATTGATGAAGAAAAAGATTTTGCAAAAGTGTCAGGAGCTATAACCGCAAACCCAGCTCTTAAAGAAAGGTATTTTTCTAATTTCATAACTCAAGTTGAGAATGCTGGCTTATTTAAAAAAATTGATGTAATTAATAAAAAGACTACTAGTGGAATGGATATAGACAATATGACATTTGAACTAAAATGTGAACTATAAGATATATGGATAAGCAGAAAAATTTATTTATTGGGACAATAGCACTAGTCGTTCTTACTTGTGGTGGTTGGTATTTTATGTATTTTAGCGAACTAAATAAATCGCTAGAAAAAATGAGTGTAAACTATAATCAATTAAAAAATGAAAAAAATAAATACACTCAAATCAAAAATAAATTCCCTGCTATTGAAAAAGAATGGACAGAGCTTAAAGATGACCTGTCAACTTTAATTCAAAAAATCCCTACAGATAAACAGTTTGATAACGTTACTAAGATGCTTTTTAGCTTAATGGAAAAAAATAAATTAGCCGTAGATAACTTCAACCCTTCCCTCGCACCACTTGATGAAAAACAAATAATGAATCCAGAGACTAAAGAAACTATTCTAGTAGAGAAATACCCTATAGATGTTGAACTTAGAGGAAATTTTATCGACTTTGGTAATTTTTTGGATCAGTTAGCTTATTCAAATTATTATCTTACTATAAGTAATATTCAAATATCTCAAAATCCATACACTGAGGGTGAACAAAAGATGTCTTTTATCTCATACGTATATACAAAAAACAGCTCAACCACAGCAGATATAGTTCAAAGCAATCAAAATTTTGCTAACGATACTGCAAGTAACCAAAATAATTCTGAATCGAGAGATATCACTTTAGAGAAATCTGATGAGGATATTATTAGAGAAGCTATTCAAACTACTGGAGCAACTAGCTTGATTGATATTGTAAAAATAATAAAACATATAAAAGAAAAAACGGGTAAAGAGGTTGATGAAAATCTTGCTATTTCACTTTTGCAGAAAAAGCTTAAAGATCTTTAATTAATTCAACTTTTTTATATTTCAGTTTTTTAAAATATTTTCCGTTAGTTAAAGCTCGTTTTAGTTTAAATTAATGGTCGACATGACCCCTAGACTTAGAAATCTTTTAATTGGATTAGGAATTTCAGTGGCAATCATGATTTTTGATCAATTTAGTAAGTCATCTGGATCCAGCAGTTCCAAAGCTACAAGAAAGGCCAAAATTCAAAGGCCAAAAAAGGTAATTGCTCCAACTACTACATTGGCTAGTAGTGCGACAAAATCTAAAAATACAACTTCAATATCTAGCTCAAGAAGAAGAGCATCTATATCTTCACAGCTAGTTGGTTGGCAAAGGAATCCTTTTAATGCTGTTGCTAAATCAAGTGAAGCAGATATAGATGGGGCATCCATCAGTACGGAGGAAGAGAAAGATATAGAAAAATCTATTCTTTTAAAAAACTTAGAAAGATATAACGTAGAGATTGTCGCTGAATTCAATAATGAAAAAATTGTTTTAATTGACAATCGGAGATTCAGGCAAGGCGAGTACTTGAATAGTGATATACTAATAGATAGGATCGAGAATGATCAAATTACATTTAGAAATGGTAGTACAACCGTTACTAGGAATGTAGGGAATTAGATGAAGCAAAATCTTTTTATAGTTATTCTTTTATTTTTCCAGGTCCTCTCTTTTGCCCAGTGGAGTGACCCAGCTTATTCAAAAATAACAGAAAGCGACCAAGAGAACGAGCGTTATAAGCTCATGGATAAAATGTCTATCAATTTGAAAGAATCTGATATTAGAAATGTTTTGACAATGATTGGTGAGTTGACTGGTCTTAATATTGTAATAAGCCCCAATATTGAAGATACCATTACCGCAAATCTTGAGAACGTCACAGTAAAAGCAGCATTAGATGCAATCTTAAAACCAAATAATTACAGTTATTTTGTCCAAGATAATATCATAATAGTCAAAGATCTAGATACTCAGCTAATAGGTGAGTTAGAATCTGTTGTCATAAGACTAAAATATATTAATTCAAATGACCTCCAAGCACCACTGTCTACTATTCTAACATCAAGAGGGACTGTTCAATCATTCCTCCCTGTAGCCTCAATGGCTGGTCAAACAGGGCCTCCAAATATGGCAATTGTTTCAGACGTCCAAGAAAATATACCTAGAGTTTTAAGTATGGTAAAGCAACTTGATAAGCCAATAAAGAATATAAATATTGCAGTGAAGTTTATAGAAACCCAGCTTGACACTACAAAATCATACGGAGTAGATTGGACAAATAGCCCTGTACAATTAGGTGGAAGCCCTAATGACACAGTTAATTTCCCAATAAATTTAAATAATGTTACTATTGCAACATTAAACCCCACGCAGCTTACTTCAGCATTGAAAATAATGCAAGCCAGAGGGCGTAGTAAATTATTATCTAGTCCACAGGTCACAACGCTTGATAATCATCAAGCTACTACTGAAGTCTCAACAACAGTATACATAGAAGGATTAAATTCTGGAGGAACTAATTCTGGAGGAACTAATCAAGGAAGTTCAAATTCTAACATTCCAGGGATTGGAATTATTAACACTGCAAATACTGTACAAGAAAAAGATATAGGCATCAAATTACAAGTTACACCAAGGATTAATGAAAATAATATTATTACTCTTCTAGTAGATGCAACAGTTGAGGCTTTGCTTTCAGCAGCAGAAATCTCGACAGATAAACCTAGATCAACAAAAAGAACCGTTACAACACAAGTTTCTGTTTATAATGGTGAGACAGTTATCATAGGAGGTCTTATTGCTGATAATATTATTAGAAACAAAAAATATGTTCCAATATTAAGTGCTATTCCTATTGTTGGTTATTTTTTTAAAACAACATCTATCCAAAAAGAACAAAGAGAGTTGCTTATGTTTATTACTCCCACCGTTTATGATTAATTAACTTTATAATGCAAAAAGACTATCCATATATATTTATCTCTTTTGGTGTAGCTACTGTCTTCATTTTATTAACATGGTTTGATCTTTATGAAGGTATGGAGAATAAATTACTTGATTTAAGGTTTTTAAATCGTGGTAAAATTGAAACCAGAAATGATATTGCTACTCTTGATATGGATGCAAAAAGTTTACAGTTAATTGGTAGATGGCCTTGGAGTAGAGAGAAACACATACCTTCAATCTTAGCTGCTAAAGAGCATGGAATGGATGCCTTGGCTTTTGATATATTTTTCATTGAAAGGCAAGAACGGAAACTAGAATATGAAAATGTCTCAACTATTAATGATAGTGTTTTATCTCTTAAAGAAATCAAAAATCTTTTCCCTGATCCCGATATTGATTTAGCTAACGCTGCAGAAGAGGCAGGTAATATTTATTTTGGATATACTTTTTTCCCACAACCATCTAAAAAAATGGATGTTAAAAAGCGTACCCAGGAAAAAGAAGTTCGCTTAAAGCTTCTTGAGGACAAGAAATTTTTTAGAAAAATTATCCCTTCAGAATATGAATCAATAAATGATTTCTATGATATAGACCCACCTGTTGATGAACTAATCCAATCAAGTAAGGGAACATACTTTTTCCAAACAGTAGCTGAGCCTGATGGAATTAGTAGAAGATACCCTCTAATAGGTAAATACGAAGACAAGCTCTTCCCTAATGCTGGTTTAGCATTAGCCCTTGATCACTATGGAGTTAGTTTTAATGATGTTGTGATTACCCCTGGAAAATATCTATCTATACCTCTCCCTTTTCAGGATGAACATGGCAGAACCACTATAGAAATACCCATAGATAAAAGAGGACTAATGCAAGTTAACTGGGCTGGGCAGTGGGAAGATGATGAAGGAAATTTCGATTTTACGCACTACCCTTATTGGGCTCTAAAAAAATTCAGAGAAAATGAATACGATAATTATGTTCTTGCAAAGTTAAAAGAGCTTGCGAATTCAGATTCTACTTTAAAGGGTCAGAAGAATCTAAAGACATTGATGAGGACTGCTCTTAAAGCAAAGTTTGCAACAAAAAAAGATATAATTAAATCATGGAGAGCGATTGCTTTATCAGGCCAAATGGAATCATATATTTTAAAAACAAATGGTCTTAATACAGCCGAGCAATTCTTTGAGAGCGTTGGAAGGAAAGCAAAGCCTCCTCAATTGAAGATGTTCAATCAACTAAAAAATGCAAATATTATTGCTAAGGAAATACAATTAAATAATAAAACTAAGCTTGATGAACTTCTGATAGCTAAAAAACTTGTTTATACCCCTCCGATAAAAGATTATAAAATAAGTAGTTTTAATAATTTAAAAAAAGATATCAACGAACTTATAAAAAAGACCA
>CACEHW010000040.1 GCA_902559415.1 uncultured Fidelibacterota bacterium | reverse complement strand
CCTAAAGAAAACTCTAATGGTACTTGGGTATCATCTATTTGCATTGTCGAATTATCGACGATTATGGAATTTTGAAAATTATTTTGTCCAAGCTCGTTAGGGCCCAAATTAGTTTCATTATTATTTTCATCTGTCAATATTACCCTAATGTTCCACTGGCCCTCCGTTGTCCCAATTGGAAATAAAAATGTCCCACTTTTAGTAGATTCAAAAACTCCCATATTAAATGTTCCCGAATCTTCAAATATTTCGCCTCCATTAATTGGGCCTCCATTTAAGATTAGCCTTATAGTGTAACTAGATAGATAATTATCATAAGCTGTAGCTGTCAAATTATAAATCACTGCAGCTGCATTGGAGTTAGTATTTATGGTATCTGCTGAAAAACCAATGCTATTTAATTCTGGTGGAGTAACGATTGTCCCACAATCGATAGGACAATTATCTTCGTTTTCTGGTCCGCCACAAACTCCATCTCCGCAGCATGGGTTTCCAGGGGGGACATCCTCACAGCTTGGGATTCCACCTCCTCCGGCAGAACTAAAATCACCTTTTAAGCATCTAGTGAAAAAAGGGAAATTATCCGTAACTACATAATAATATATCCCGTTTGGGAATTCTGGAGTTACTCCTATTCTACCATTACATTCGTCTAGGTCTCCAAGACCTTCAACATATTCATAGTCTTGAGTGAATGCACCCATTGGTATAGGTGTATTTGGATTTGATGTCCCTTGTCCCGGCCCACCAGCTAAAGAGGTTAATGTAGCTGGGCGATTTGGATCAGGATCAGATTTTAATCTATAGCTAGGCTGTAAAGAAATAACCTCGCTTGTTGAATCGTTATTATCAGTGTAGCCATACCTTGCATATACAGGAAACCCATCAGATGCCCATCCAACTAGAGTCATGCCTTGCTGCTCTCCTAATAAATCTATAAGAAGCTCTGGCATTCCATGATAGTGATACTCTCCAGAAGGTTGAACATGGGCGTGATTCATATCATCACCAAAATCAAACGTTTCATGGCCGAGTGCTTCGATATTCCAATTACCCTGCCCTTGGGCTAAACTACATTCACCCTCATCGTTACACCTCCCAGCAGTTGCCGGATCAAATTTTACACTATTTAATGCATAAGCAATTGCTCCAACTGGGCCACCAGCTGGTTCACCAGTATCTGATACTAAAGTTGGGCAAAGGGTAAAAGTCGCACTAATATTTTGCTCGCTTATTGTATTTGGATTATTAGAATTAGGGAATGTCCCTACTTCATGATTTGGTATGCCGTTACCTGATAAAATTCTGTTAAGATCATCTGACGTCCAAGAAAAAATACTATAAGCATTTACAGACTCGTCATCATTATAAATTTCTTCATTAATATTATCTAAAATACCAATAGTAGAATACTCGCCATCTAGACATTGACTGTAAAGAGAATAGGATAATAAAAATAAAGTTATTACGAATTTCATATAGAAATAATCTGGTCTTTAAATATTATTATGAAACATCTTATAAGTTAGACACCATAGTATTTAAATAGTTAAAAAAGCAGTAAGTAAAACCTCATTGATTATGAGGCCGGGTTTACTTACTTAATCTTTTTAGGATAGGACATTTTTTACAATACTTACTTTTTTTCTTAAACTTCTTACAACATTTTGATTTCATGAGGTTTAAAAATTAATATAAATGAAATTGAGAATCAATCGCAATAATATAATCAATAGTTCTTAAAAACAAAAAACCCCACATAAAGTGGGGTCTTACATAAATAAATATTTACTTCTAGGTTTTAACCAGCCCTCTTTTCACTAGCGCTTTAAGAACTTGGTCCATGACTTTCTTAGCTTCTTTAGGGGTAAAACCGGTCATGGCATCATCTAGTTTTTTTGAGACTTTCAACTTAACATCCAGCATTGCCTCGCTTTCATCATCCTGTAATTTATAATTCTTAATTTGGCTTATAGATGTATCACCTTTTCCAAATTTTCCTTTGGAAAACTCTTTTTCAAGTTTCAAAGTTTTGTATATATAAAAATCATACTTTTTACCATTCGTAATAGTCTTTCTTTTCGTCAAATTTATATCGTCCAATATGCTATCATCGCTCATAATATTATTATTACCTTTTATTTTTATTATTATTTATTACTCAATATATAGTTAAAGAGGAAAATATTCCACAAAGAAAAATTAAAATTTTATATTTTTATTCTTTACAGCGCTTTTTGTTTTATTTTAAATAATAAATATATAGACCTCTCCTTACTGTTAGGTATATTTAAGTAAGACTTTTCATTTAAGTTATTCACAAGGAGAAAAAAATTGCAAATTAAAGAAAAACAAGTTCGAAAATTTCTTTCCAAAAAGATTCAACAGTTAAATAATATTGTAGCGGATCTTGATTCATTAGTTACAGAAATTGGAAGTGAATATTATAGAGTAAGTATTTTTGGCTCTGCTAGAATCAAAAAAGGTTCTAATGATTATACTCAAGTATATGATTTAGCAAAAAAACTTGCACAAAATAAAACAGATATCGTCACTGGTGGCGGCCCAGGATTAATGGAAGCTGCAAACTCTGGAGCTAAAGATGGAAGCTCAGATTCAAAATCATTTGGGCTTCATATTGATTTACCTTTTGAAACTACACCAAATGCCCATCTAGATATTACCTACCATCATAAAAAGTTTTCTTCAAGGCTGGATGAATTTATGCGTATCAGTCATGCCGTAATCGTTACACCTGGTGGAATTGGTACAATTCTTGAGCTGCTTTACACATGGCAATTGATACAAGTTAATCACATTTCTTCACGCCCAATCATTCTTGTGGGTGAAATGTGGAATGGACTTATTGATTGGATGCGATCAGAACCTTTAAACAAAAAGCTTATTGATAAAACTGATTTTCATAATATTGAAGTTGTTCAAAACACTGATGAAGTGATAGCATTGCTTCAACCTCATATAGATAAATTTTATAAAAATAATTCATAACCTCAATATCTCGATGTTGTGTTAGAAATCGTTTCCAATTTGGAGATAACTTTTAACCTATGAGATGTGATTATACTATCTATTTATAATTAAAGAAGAGAGAGCCATAAATTGCCGATTAATCAAGAAGAACAACTAGAAGTTAAGCACTACATTGAAGAGCTTCTTGATCTATATACTGAAGATGAATATGAAAATTATTTAGAAAACATCATTTATCATTATTGTAATAGAAGATTTAATATGAGCAAAAATGAGGCAATTAAAATACTTTATAAAATTATAGAAGAATTAAAATGAAACATCTTTTTAAATGGACAATTATCTTAATCATTATTTTCATATTAGCTATTTCATATTATATATATATATGGATTAGTTTTGATTCGTTAGATCCACTTGGTGGAGATTCAAAAGAATTGGTCTTTCAAAATAAAACTATTTATTAAAAATGAATAAAATAAACCTAGGTATTTGGTTCGATTTTAAAATTCAACCTGATAATGAATGGGAAATACTATTTGATAGATTTATTGAAGCAGGAATAAAGGAATGCTTTGTTAATGCAACAGTTGAACAATTAGAATATTTAATATCACTAACAAAAAATTATGATATAAATATTCATGGTTGGGTCTGGACTCTAAACAGACCTTATGATAAAAAAGCTATTAAAAATCTTAATTGGTATTCAGTAAATAGAAATGGACAAAATTGCTATGAGTTTCGACCTTATGTTGATTATTATCAGTGGCTCAGTCCATTTAGTGAAGGTGCTAGAGATTATATTAAAAATAATATTCTGCAAATTACAAAAATTGATGGTATCGCTTCGGTACATTTAGATTATGTTAGATATTGCGATGTATTTCTACCAGAAAATCTTCAGAAATATTACAAAATAAACCAAACACATGTATTCCCTGAATTTGATTTTGGGTACCATCCTAATGGTCGAAGGGCTTTTAAAAAAGAATATGGAGTTGACCCGCTGGAAATTCAAGATGGGATAATAATAAAAAAATGGAAACAATTCAGATGTGATGCTGTTACTCATTTAGTATCTGAATTAAAATTAATAGCAAAAAATAATAACACCCAAATTTCTGCAGCTGTATTCCCATACCCTGAAATGTCAAAAGAAATGGTCCTTCAAGATTGGTCAACATGGAATCTCGATATAATATGCCCAATGAATTACCACCATTTCTATAATGGTAATATTGATTGGATTGCGGATAGTGTTAACAAAGGGATTAAAAATAAAGATTTACATGGCAAATATTTATCGGGTCTGTTCTTGGGAGCGTTAAACCCGAGTGAATTAAAACAAGCAATTAATAAATCTTTAGAGAAAGGTGCTGATGGAGTAAGCCTTTTTAGTAATAATCAATTAACAGAAGAACATATTAAAGTATTAAGGTCATTTAATTAAAACTTTAAATATCAAATCGATCTAGGTTCATAACCTTATCCCATGCAGAAACAAAATCATCAATAAACTTTATTTTAGCATCATCACTAGCGTAAACTTCTGCAAGAGATCTTAATTCTGAATTTGATCCAAAAATTAAATCTGCGCGAGTTGCTGTCCATTTTAACTTACCAGATTTTCTATCTATTCCCTCAAATTCTTCTTTTGAATTTCCTTTAGCTTTCCATTCAGTGCGCATATCTAAAAGATTAACAAAGAAATCATTAGATAAAGTTCCCGGGCTTTTAGTGAAGACACCATGTTTTGAGCCATTATAATTAGCATCTAAAACTCTCATTCCTCCTACAAGAACTGTCATCTCTGGAGCCGTTAAACTTAATAATTGAGCTTTATCTACTAGAAGTTCTTCAGTTGAAAAGATATATTCCCCATTTGAATAATTTCTAAAACCATCAGCAATTGGTTCAAGAACAGCCATTGATTTTTCATCTGTTTGGCTCTGAGATGCATCCATTCGACCAGCTTTGAAAGGAACTTTAATATTTCTTCCTGAATTAGATGCTGCTTTTTCAATTGCTGCACAACCTCCAAGGACAATTAAATCAGCTAATGATATTTTTTTACTACCATTTTTAGAGTTAAAGTTATTCTGTATATCTTCAAGCTTTTTTAAGACTTTTTTTAATTGTTCAGGCTCATTAATATCCCAATTTTTTTGAGGAGATAACCTTAGTCGCGAACCATTAGCTCCGCCTCTATTATCTGATCCTCTAAATGTACTCGCAGAAGACCAAGCGGTTGCAACTAGCTCACTAATTGATAATCCTGAACTCAAAATATTTTTCTTTAGAGTTGAAATATCTTGAGTTGAAACTAATTCATGGTTTCGTTTTGGAATCGGGTCTTGCCAAAGGTAATCCTCTTTAGGAGCTTCAGGCCCTAAATAAGTTGTGCGAGGACCCATGTCTCTGTGAGTTAACTTAAACCAAGCCTTAGCAAAAGCATCATCGAATGTTTTAGGATTTTCATAAAATGATCTAGAAACTTTTTCATATGCTGGATCAAACCTTAGAGATAAATCAGTTGTTAACATAGAAGGCTTATGTTTTTTCTTAGAATCAAATGCATCAGGGAAAATTGCATCACTATCTTTAGCTACCCACTGTTTAGCTCCAGCTGGACTAGTTGTTAATTCCCATTCATTTTCAAACAGCATTTTAAAAAAGGTATGGCTCCATTGTGTAGGAGTAGGTGTCCAAATAACTTCTAAACCAGATGTTATAGCATCTGCTCCCTTACCTGATTTATAAGAACTTTTCCAACCCATACCCTGTTCCTCGATACCAGCACCTTCAGGAGCTGCACCAACATGAGAAGTTTTACCAGCTCCATGAGTTTTTCCTAGTGTATGACCACCAGCAATAAGTGCTACTGTTTCTTCATCGTTCATTCCCATTCTTCCAAATGTCTCGCGAATATCCTTCGCAGCTGCTAAAGGGTCAGAATTTCCACCTGGCCCTTCTGGATTAACATAAATAAGTCCCATTTGGACAGCAGCAAGTGGCTTCTCAAGCTCTCTCTCACCTTTATATCTTTTATCATCGCCTAGCCACTTTTCTTCTGAACCCCAATAAATACTACCAGCTGGTTGATAGATATCCTCTCTTCCACCAGCAAATCCAAGTGTTTTGAAACCCATAGATTCAAGAGCAACATTCCCTGATAAAATCATTAAGTCAGCCCATGAGATTTTACTTCCATATTTTTGTTTGATAGGCCACACTAATCTTCTTGCCTTATCTAGATTAGCATTATCTGGCCAACTATTTTGTGGAGCGAACCTGTGTTGCCCTTCACGAGTTCCACCTCTACCGTCGCCTGTTCTATATGTACCTGCACTATGCCAAGCCATTCTTATCATTAATCCACCATAATGACCATAATCTGCAGGCCACCAATCCTTAGACTCTGTCATCAAATCTTTTATATCACTTTTTAGAGCTTGATAGTCTAAACTATTAAATGCTTTTTCATAGTCGAACTCTTCACCCATTGGATTGGTTAATGAAGACTGTTCTCTAAGCACACCAAGATCGAGTTGATTTGGCCACCAATCTTTATTTTTTTTAAATTTACCATGAAAAGATTTTTGACTAGAACTATCAACATAATCTTTTTCACAAGCAAAGATTAGTATAAATAATAAAAGAAAAGTATTCTGGGTCCTCATAAAAATGCCTCTTTTTATTAATTTTAAAAATTTAATAATTTAAATAGTATAAAAAGAAGAGGATTTAAAAAATACTTACTTGAGTTTTTCATATATAATTAATATAAAATTCCAATTAGCTATCAATTTATATACTAAAAAAGCCCCACAAAAGTGAGGCTTTAAAAAATAAGAAAACCTCTTATTTACTTTTTCACTTTTACTGCTCTGCTAGTTATAATGTTACCAGTCAAAGCTGTAACAAGTATATCGATAAAATCTACTTGAGTTTCAATTGTGTAATCAGTGGCATCACCAGCCATAGCTGCTGTATCAACTTGATTAATAGGAACCAAATTAATTACCCATAATTGTCTACCTTTTTTGACGACATCACCTTGGGCACCCTTACCTACATCATGAGTATGTGTAGCACATGCCATCAATGTTAGTACAAGTACACTTGATACAATTAGTGTTATCTTTTTCATCTCTATTTCCTTTTCGTTAGTGTTGATAATGATGATTCAATAGAATATAATCTATCATTAAAGTTTCTATCTAGAATAATATAATCTAATAAATAATTTCCTGAATCTGCATTAATTAAAAATATCTTTAAGTTTGTTAAGCCAATATTATTTATATTGTTTTTTGTTTGATATTGCACAGCTTTAATACCGTTCACAGTATACTGATTTTTTACTACTTCTTCATTATTTTTGTTTAAATAGTCTCTATAATCTTTATCAAGATTATTTAACAAATTATCATCTTTTATGGCAGAAATTATAAAAGCAGAATTTAATGAATCTGAAAAACCATGGATCAGATCTTTACTAAAATAAGAACCTGGATCGTTCTCAATTTGGTTTTTCAATATATCTAAATTCCTTTTATTAAACTTATTAAACCCTTTTGGGATTTTAATCGAAAATGGCGGGAATATAACCTCTTCCGAAACTAAGTTCTCTAATTTACGAAATTCGTATTCTGGAAAAAACTCTACTTGACTCTTGCCATCACAGTTAAAGAAAAAAACGATAGAAAAAATAAAAAAAGTATTTTTATTCATTTTAAAAATTACATTTTATTTAAATTAAAAATTTAGATTATATATATATGAAACTTTGCAAGAGGATTAAGTGAGGAGTAAATATTGACTAGTTAGAACTCTTCAACCGTGTATTGCAAGTATAACAAACAAAATCTTTATATCTCTATAATGCTACAATTAATTTATTGGCTTATATTTTCTTTTAGCCATTTTTCAGCCTTTTAAAAAATTTAAGTGGAATTTAGAAAGCTAGTAAAATACTGATCTTCATTTGAATCAATGTAACTTTCCAAAAATAATTGAATTTATCTTAATAAGAATTACCTTGATAAAATATGAATAGTAGAATAATTATTTGAACTAAAACTTGAATCCAATAGCCAATTTTCACTTAGTAAAAAATTCATATATGGCCCAGCTTCTATAAAACTTGAAGAAATAAATGATTTTGAATCAAATAGATGTTGAAAATCTTCGAGAACAAAATATTTTAATTCATCATTATTTTTAAGTTTATTTATATTTAAACCTGCAGGGTCAATTAATTCGTCAGAAAAAATCTCATAATTAATAACATTTTCTAGGTTAACATTATCTAAAACCAGATTAAATGGT
>CACEHW010000039.1 GCA_902559415.1 uncultured Fidelibacterota bacterium | reverse complement strand
AAAACAAAATACATATTTTGGGCTATCAACCCCACTGGGCAGATCTGCAACAGCAACAATAAGAATAAGTGGGGGGGAATCTAAAAAAATAATAAAAAAACTTACCGCCGGTAAGTTAAAAAACCCAAAGCATAGAATGTCAAGCGTTGTAGATATTTTCAATAAAAACAACATCTTAGTTGACAATGTTATAGTGTCTTTTTTTAAAGGACCAAACTCATATACAGGTGATGACCTTGTTGAGATACACACTCACGGAAACCCTATAATAATAGAACAAGTTTCTGAGGCCCTACTAAACCTAGGCCTAAGAGTTGCGGAGGCGGGAGAGTTTACTCGTGCAGCATACCTAAACAACAAAATAGATCTTGTACAAGCAGAAAGTATCTTATCACTAATTAACTCAAAAACAATAAACGGTGTAAATCTATCCCTTAATAATATCTCCGGTTCATTATCAATAAAAACATCGCAGATGAGGAAAGAGATCGTAAAAACCCTTGGTTTGGTTGAATACGAGCTAGATATATCAGAAACCGACACCCAAAAAGAAACAACAAAAGAGATAAAAAAAAGAATAAATAAAACTCTTTCTGAAGCGGAGGAACTTATATCAACCGCTAAAAGCGCAAGGATAAACACTGTTGGCGCTAGTGTTGTGATTTATGGTAAACCAAATGTTGGAAAATCTACTTTATTTAACACCCTTCTTAACTATGAAAGGTCTATTGTTACAAATATTGCGGGAACAACAAGAGACACCATTGAAGAGGCGTCGACCATAGGAAAACACAATGTCGTTTTTATTGACACCGCGGGTATCCGGGTCACAAAAAACACCGTTGAAAAACTGGGTGTAGAGCGAACCCAAGAAAAAATTAATGATGCAGATATTTCTATTCAAGTGGTAACTAAAAAACCCAACACAAAAACCACAAACCCAAATAATATTACCGTTTTAAATAAAATTGATCTTTTAAAAAAGAACGAAATAAACAACACTAAAAACGACAAAACCACAATTTGTGTTTCAGCAAAACACAAAACCGGAATACCTAACCTTTTAAAAATAATAAATAAAAAACTAGATATTAAAAGTAAGTGTAACATAGAAAATCAAATTACATCAACCAGGCAAAAACAAAGGTTAAAAAACATACAAAAAGAACTTCGGAAAGCTTTAAAAAACAAAGAAAACAACCTTGAAATAATAGCACACCACCTAAGTTGCGCCATAAAAGAATTTGACAGTCTTTTTGGAAAAACACAAACTGACGACATCTTAGAAAGTGTTTTTTCTAATTTTTGCGTTGGGAAATAGTTTCACGTGAAACAGAACTATGATATATTAGTAGTTGGGGGTGGTCACGCTGGTGTGGAGGCATCTATGATAGCCTCTAAAGCAGGTTGTCGTGTTGGTGTTGTCTCCATGGATAAACAAAGTATTGGTAGAATGTCTTGTAATCCAGCTATTGGTGGTGTTGCAAAAGGACAAATCGTTAGAGAGATTGATATACTGGGTGGGTTAATGGGTCGAATCGCTGATGTGTCCGGCTTACAATTTAAGGTTTTAAACAAATCAAAAGGCCGCTCTGTTTGGTCCCCAAGAGCTCAAATAGATAAAAGGAAATATGAAAAAAAGATATCAGAAAACATCTTAAGTAACAAAAATATAGAATTTATCAAGGGAGAGGTTGTCTCTCTTAAAATAAAAAACGGGTCAATTCGGGGTGTTGTTTTGCGAAGCGGGGAGCAAATAAGATCAAAAACTGTCGTTATAACGTGTGGTACTTTTTTATCTGGTGTTATACATATTGGAGATAGAAAAATCTTAGCGGGAAGAATGGGAGAGGCCCCATCTGTTGGCCTTACAGAGTTTTTGGTCGACATAGGTTTTAAAACAATAAGATTAAAAACCGGAACACCCCCAAGAGCGCTTAAATCAAGCATTGATTGGGAAAAAACAAATAAAGATTTTGGTGATGTGGTGCCAACACCATTTTCTTTGTTTACACAAAACTTTAACCCAAAAAACGAACCCTGTCACACTGTTAGAACAAACTTAGACACACATAGTATTATAGCAAAAAACGCGGGATTATCACCAATGTATAATGGGGAAATAAAAGGCGTTGGCCCTAGATATTGTCCCTCAATTGAAGATAAAATTAAAAGGTTTGAACACCAACCATCCCACCTTTTGTTTTTAGAACCAGAATGGTTTAATTCAGATCAAATATATATAAACGGCTTTTCGACAAGCTTACCAGAACAAATTCAGGTTGAAAGCCTTAAACAAATACCAGCGTTTAAAAAAATAGAATTTTTAAGGCCTGGTTACGCAATTGAGTATGATTGTATATCACCATCACAATTAAAAGCAACGTTAGAATCAAAACAGATTTTGGGCTTGTTCTTTGCTGGGCAGATTAATGGAACATCTGGTTATGAAGAAGCAGCGGCACAGGGATTAATAGCTGGAATTAATAGCGCAAGGGCAGCCCTGGGGTTAGAACAAACCACAATAAAAAGGTCAGAAGGATACATAGGGGTTTTAATAGATGACCTAATAACAAAAGACACAGAAGAACCATATAGAATGTTTACTAGCAGAGCAGAATATAGAATGATGTTAAGGTACTCTAACACAGAGACCCGGTTATTTAAAAAATCTCAAAACAACAACCTACTAAACAAACAAGAGGTTGCGGTGATTGAAAGACGGCTAAAGGACAGAAATTTAATTAAAACAAAAACAACAAATTCAATCACAACAAAACACTTAAAAACCTTTCAAATTAAACAACCAATGCCTATTAAAGACTATATTAAACGACCAGAGGCAAACCTAAAAAACGTTTTAGAAAAAACAAGCAACCTCCCTCAGGGTTATAAATCAAAAAAGTGGTCTTTTTTAGAGGCCCTAGATGACATTGAGACTGAAATTAAATACGAGGGTTATATAAAAAGACACCTCCAGGAAATCAAAAAACAAGAAGATAATGAGAACCTTAAAATAGATAAAAACACAAACTACAGTCTTTTTTCCGGGTTATCAAAAGAGGCCATTGAGAAACTAAACTTTGTTAAACCAGAAACATTTGGTCAAGCAGGAAGAATCTCAGGGGTCTCCCCATCAGACATCTCGACACTTATGATATATTTGTTAAAAAAATAAGGGTTTCACGTGAAACACTTATTTAAAAAAGAAATTTCCCATCTTTTAAGCGGGGGGACAATTAATGGTTTAAACATTAGCTCTTTTATGTTTTTTTTAGACAGTTTGTCGGAAAAAGCGGTGGGCAAAAAGATCTTAATTTTAACAGATGATGTTGTTTTGTCGCTCTTTGTTAGACAAAAAGATTTTTTTAAAAACAACCTTTTTTATTTCCCAAAACAGCAGAAAAAAAATGCAGTTCCTGGGTTTCAAACAAAGCAAAGCCTTCATAAATCAGAAACGCTTGTTGGTATAACAGAGAAGGGTTTTGGTGTTTGTTTATCAAGTCAATTAGCCGCCAAAGAAAAAACAATTAATAAAAAAACTATTTTAAGAAGTTTAAAAATAAAAAGTGGTTTAGTTGTTGATAGGGACACTTTCTGTGAAAATCTTTTTTCTTTTGGTTATAAAAAAACCAACTATACGTACAACCCGGGTGAATATTCGTTGCGCGGTGATATTGTAGATGTTTTTCCAGAACATAAAAACAACCCAGTTCGCATTGTTTTTGATTTTGAAAAAATAGAAAGTGTTGGTTTTTTTGATATCGATTCTCAAAGAACTTTTCGAAACCTAGGTGTTTTTGTTTTTTATGATCTTTTAGGTAAGCCTATTAATACTGGTAAAAATCTTTTGGGTTTTTTTGAGTGGGACTTGGTGGTAAAAGCAAAGCTTATCGAAAACGAAATAATGTTAAACGGTGGTGATAAAACAATATCTGTTTTAAGTGTAGAAACACAAAAAAATCCCACCAACAAAAAAAACCTTAAATCTATTATTACAAAACTTGGACCTAAAAACTGTGTGGTTTTTTACACAAACAAAAAAAGAAGGCAAAAACTTAAAAAACTGGGTTTTTCTACAAGAAGGGGTTTAATAAACAAAACCACTTATTTAAAAACTAAAAACACTTATTTAATCCCAGACTATAATAAAAAAAATCAAAAACACAAGTACAATAAAAACAGTAATTTAGAAAACATCAAAGAGGGTGACCTTCTTGTTCATATTGCTCATGGGGTTGGTTTATTTTCGGGTTTGGTTGTTCGTGGACCAGAAAACCACGAGAAAGAATATATTAAAATTGAATATAAAGATGGTGGTGCTGTTTTTGTGCCAATTGACAAAACAGATTTTATCCATAAATATATAAATATTGGTGGGGGAACAGCTTTAAACAAACTAGGTGGTCGGGACTGGGAAAAAAACATATCAAAAACAAAAAAAGACATAGAGTTGGTTTCTGATTCTTTAGTTGAAATTTATAATTCAAGAAAGAAACCCCGTGGCTTCAAATATAATAAAAAATCTGTTTTCGATTTAGAAATTAAAAAATCTTTTCCATTTAAAGAGACAAGAGACCAAAAAAAGGCTATTAAAGATGTCCTTTTAGATTTAGAAAAAAACCAACCAATGGATCGATTAATTTGTGGAGATGTTGGTTTTGGAAAAACAGAGGTGGCGCTTAGAGCGGTTGTAAGGGCTGTTTCTTCACTAAAACAGGTTGTTTTATTGTGCCCAACAACCGTGCTTTCAGATCAACATTATATAACATCAAAAGAAAGGCTTGAACCCCTTGGTTTTTCTGTTGCTCTATTATCTCGCTTTCAAACAAAAAAAGAACAGCTTTTGGTTTTAGAGGGTTTGTTAAATAGGTCTATTAATTTTGTTGTTGGGACACACCGTCTTTTATCTGATGATGTTGTTGTGCCCTCGTTGGGTTTGTTAATTATTGATGAGGAGCATCGATTTGGTGTTAAAAACAAAGAAACTATTAGAGCATTAAAAACAAAAATTGATGTTCTTTCTATGTCTGCAACACCTATACCAAGAACACTTCAACAGTCTCTTTTAGGAATAAGGGATATTAGTAGAATTGAAACACCGCCAACCACGAGAAAACCCATTAATACTTTTGTAGAGTTTTTCTCTTGGCAGCGAACTGTTCAGATAGTTGAGAGAGAGTTGTTGCGTGGGGGGGCAAGTTTATTTTTTACATAATAAGGTTGAATCTATAAAATATTATACTGAAAAAATCCAAAGTTTTTTTCCCAATGAAAGGGTGGATTTTATTCATGGACAACAAAGTAGTAAACAACTAGAAAAAAACCTTCTTGGTTTTTTTGATGGTAAAATTTCAGTTTTAGTTTGTAGTACAATTATTGAATCGGGTTTAGATGTATCAAATGCAAATTGTATTATAATTAATGATCCGCAAAACCTTGGTTTAAGCCAACTTTATCAAATTCGGGGTCGTGTAGGTCGGGGGTCAAGACAAGCAAGCTGCTACCTTTTTATACCAAAGAAAACAAAACTAAGTGAAAAAGCATATCGGCGATTAAAAACAATTGAGCGTCATACCAGCTTGGGGTCTGGTTACAGTGTTGCCACAAACGACCTTGATATTCGTGGCGGGGGCGCTGTTTTTGGATATAAACAAAGTGGGCAAATATCAAAGGTTGGTTTAGAACACTACAACAATCTTTTAAAGAGATCGGTTGCTAGAAAAACGGGGGTGTTAAAAGAGCAAAAAAGCATTGATATATTCTTTTTTGGGAAATCTCTTATACCAATATATTATATTTTAGATGAATCTGACCGCTTATCGTTTTACACTAAAATAAACAAAAGCTTAGACAATCAAAGTCTTTCAGATATTGAAAATGAACTTAAAGATAGATATGGAAAACCACCAAAAGAAACAATAAACTATCTAAATTTGGCGCGTTTAAAAATAGCAATAAAAAGCACTTTTATTTTAAGCCTTTCGATTGAGAAAGATAGTGTTGAATTTGTTTTTTTAGGGGAAAAAATAAACAATTCTTTTATAAATAAGGCTTTAGCTTTTGAAAACAGCTTAATAAAAGACAGAAAATTTAAAGAAAAACGAGGTGGTGTTTCTTTTATTAATTTTTTTGATAGGGGTTTTGATTGGTATGAAAACATCTGTAAATCCATTAATTTATTTCGTGTTTAATATTTAAAAACTGAACTGAATATGTTTTTTATTTTTATTGTCTTTTTTGTTTTTATTTCTTGCTCTACTGAAAAAGGGGGAGAAGGAGAGGTTTTTGCTCGCGTAGGGGAAAAAACACTTACAAAAAATGATATCAGTGAAATGAAAAAAAGAGGATTGATTAGTGAGGGGTCTATTTCAAACATTGTTAATAGTTGGGTTGAAAAGACACTTTTGTATAATGCAGCCATAAACACAAGCCTTGATAAAGATATTGCTTTAGTAAAAAAGAGAGACCTTTTTTATAAAAATCTATTAATTAGTTCATTTTTAGATATAAAAGCAAAAAAAGAAATTTCCGTTTCAAAAAAAGAAATTTCAAACTATTATAAAAAAAACAAAAATTCTTTTATTAGAAATAATAATGAAATACGTTTAAAACATTTTGTTTTACCAACAAATAAAGAAGCAAAAAAAGTAAAAAGACTTTTAAAATCAAATAAAAAAGGTAAAGAATTTGAAGCTTTGGTAAAAAAATATAAACCTGAAACAAAAACAGTAAAAGAGGGTTTAATAGGTGATAACTTAATTGGCTTTGTTTTTAAACATTCTGTGGGCGATGTTGTTGGTCCCAGATTAATTAATAAATCTTACCATGTTTTTGATATTTTAAAAAAACACAACAAAAAAAGTGTTAAAGGTTTAGAAATTGTTTATGATGAAATACATCAAAGAATTTTTAAGAAAAAAGAAATTCAATTTTTAGACTCTGTTTTAGACAGTTTGTTTTTAAACAATGATATATATATATCTCCGGAGGTTAATAGGTGAATAAATTATTCTTTTTTTTATTGTTGGCTGTTTTATTAAAAGGTCAGGGTAATTCTCTTTTTATAGATGGTGTTGCGGCTATTGTTGAAGATAAAATTGTTCTTAAAAGTGATTTAAATCAAATGGTTAATATGATGGCAATTCAACAAAACATAAACCCCAACGAAAATATTAATCGTTTTATAAAATTAAGATCTTTTGTTTTAGAATCAATGATAGATCAAAAAATCTTGTTAGAAATGGCTGAGGAAGACACAACAATTGAATTTTCAGAAAAAGAAGTTGATCAAGCTTTAGATCAGCAAATTAATAATATTTTAATACAGGCCGGCGGGGAAAAAGAGGCTGAAAAAATGCTTGGACAAAGTATAAAATCTTTTCGTTCTGAATTTTGGTATGATATGAAGGATAAAATAATATCAGAAAAATATCAACAAAAATTACTTTCTAAAATTAAAATATCAAAAAAAGAAGTTTTGTCTTTTTTTAACACTTATGTAGATAGTTTACCAAAATTTCCAACTGAAGCAAAAATAAGACATTTATTAATTAAACCAACACCTAGCGATAGTATAAAAAAAGAAACTCTTTTATTGTTAAACAATATTAAAGAAAAAATTAATAGTGGGGAGGATTTTAGTTTTTTTGCTGAAAATTTTTCAATGGACCCTGGCTCTAAAAACAAGGGTGGAAATTTAGGGTGGGTTAAAAGAGGTTCTCTTTTAAAAGAATTCGAAGAAATAACTTTCACTATAAAAGAAAACACTATTAGTGACCCTGTTGAAACTGACGTTGGTTTTCACATATTAGAAGTGTTTGAAAGAAAAGGAGATCGGGCTCGAGTTAGACATATTTTAATAAGCCCAGAAATACAAAAAAGTGATGAGGAAGTTGCTTTTAATTTTGCAAATACGCTTAGAGACTCATGTAAAGATATTCAAGAATTTAAAAGCCTTGTAAAAAAACACTCAAAAGATTATCAAACATCAAATATTGGTGGGGATTTGGGTTGGATAATTCCAGATCAATACCCAATAAAAGAAATTGGTTTAGCTTTAAATTATATTAACATTGGAGAATGTAGTCCACCTATTAACACTTCTTATGGGTTTCATTTACTTTGGTTAGAAAAAATAAAAAAAGGTGGAAAAGCTAATTTAAAAGATCATTGGCCAAAAATTGAAATGATGGCTTTAAACAATAAAAAGATGGATTGGTATAATTCTTGGATAAAAAAAATAAAGAAAAATAAATATATTAAAGTAAGTAGTTAGTTTATCCACACACTTATCCACATGTTAATTAAATTTTGTGAATTTTATATATTATGTTTTTTTTTTGTTTTTTTATACAATTTTAAATTTTTATTAACAAAATATATCTTTATGTATATCTTTAAGTGTTAAGCTTAATTAAAACAATATAAATCTATTTATACTTATTTATGTAAATATCCACAAATAAAAGCTTATAAATAATAATATATATAAATATTAAATAAACTGACTAGATAATAGCTTTT
>CACEHW010000038.1 GCA_902559415.1 uncultured Fidelibacterota bacterium | reverse complement strand
AAAAGTTCTTAACGTTTTGAATGAGGAGAAAATCATGAAAAAACATATTTTATTATTCATAATGATATTGATTCCAATATTTGCACAAAAGTCGAAGATGCAAATTTTAGAGTCAAAACAATTCATTAGCTCTGAGCCAATTGTATCTGAATTGCAAACCAATTCAGTTCCAAGAAAAATATCCTATCAGGGTATTTTAACAAAGGATAATGGCAACCCAGCAGATGAAACGTTTTATAATGTTAAGTTTCGATTATATGAAATGCTGGAAGGAGGGGATCCTTTTTGGGAAGAATCTCAATTGATTTTTATTAAAGATGGATTTCTATCTGCTACAATCGGAGTCTCAAATGAGTTGAATTATATACCTCCTGCTGCATTCCTTGAAATAGAAGTTGGGAGTAGTGTACTTGAGCCAAGGCAAGAAATGACATCAGTATTTTATTCTATACTCTCTGATACTGCATATTATGCGAAAGGTTACACTAAAACTGAGGATTTATCATCAGTTGCTTTATCTGGTAAATATGAAGATCTATTAAATATACCTGATACACTTTCAGCAGATCTTTTTATTGGTAGTGCCTCAGGATTAACGGAAATACTTGCAGACTCTGTCGGGACATTAAGTGGAGACAGTCCATTAGTATTTGATGGTGAATTAGCAGATGATAATCAAATATCTTTAAAAATAGAAGAGCCAATAATTGATACAGAAATTATACTTCCCAATATTAGTGGAACAATTATCACCACAGGTAATGATCAGCTTATTGATGAAGTCGGGACAATTAATTCTGGAATATGGATGGGTGAAGAAATTGAGGATATATTTATTGATAATGATTTAAAAATTTTTGGTGGTTTAATTAATAATACACCAATTGGTGACTCTATCCCGTCATCAGGAAGATTTACAACAATAACAACCCAAAATGGATTAAATATAAATAATGGAGAAATATTATTATCAAATGATGAACTTAGTGTCTTAGAAAGTGCTGTACCTGGTCAATCATCTGCAGGGAAAGCATTAGTTACTGATGAGGGGAATGATATATCTGGTCTTAGAAATATTAATACTACAGGAACCATTATCGCGGAAAATTTTGCAGGTATGTTCATGGGAGATGGTTCTGGTATTACTGGCGTATCTGCTAGTTCGATCAAGTCGGATGATATTACAGCTGGTGATGCAGCGGTAACTATAAGCACGAGTACAGGTGCAATTAATTTAACACCAGCTACTGGTTCAGCGATCGTATTAGATGGTGCGGTGAATGTAGATGCTGGTGTGGTTACTGGTGTATCTAGTCTAACTGTATCTGGCGAGGCAAGTGTAACGACTTTAGATATTGGTGGTACAGATGTGACAGCTACTGCAGCTGAGCTAAATGTACTGGATGGTGCGTTGAAAGAAAATAACTCAATTTGGATTGGTAATGATCCTGCTTCCACAACTGATACAGCCCAAAAGAATATAGCAGTTGGTACTACTGCTTTGGATGCAATCACAACGGGTGATGATATTGTTGCTATTGGCTATGACGCCCTAACAGAAAACACGGCGGGTTATTCTAATACTGCAATTGGATCAGGCTCTCTTGCAGACAATACAACTGGAGACAGAAATACGGCTATTGGTGCAAATGCTCTAAAAAGCAATACAACTGGAATAGTTAATGTAGCGGTTGGTTCCAGTGCGTTGGAGTCAAATACTACAGCCAATCGTAATACAGCAGTAGGACATGCCAGTAGTTTTAAATTGAATTCCGGGCAAAACAATGTCACCCTAGGTTACGAGGCATCTAAAAATATGACAAGTGCAAACAATAATGTAATTGTTGGATCTGATGCAAATCCTAGTGCTGATACTGGCACCTCTAATCAGATTGTGATTGGTTATGGTACCACGGGTAAAGGGAACAACACAGTAACAATAGGTAATGGTGATATTACAACCTGGACACCAACGGATGATGGTGAGGTTGATCTTGGTAGTAGTTCTGTGGAGTTCAAAGATCTTTATGTAGATGGTGTAGCTTACACAGATGCGATAGGGTTTGGTTCAACAGCGATGACAGTCCCTACTGCTGATGGCACTAATGGTCAGGTATTAATAACGGATGGAAATGGAGCACTCAGTTGGTCTTCAACAGCAGGCAATGCGACAAGAGCATCTACGTTAACAATCACAGATAACGAGAATACAAATGAGAGTAATGCTCTAGTTTTCACAGCAGGAGGTGATGTAGATGGAGGTGATCTTGGACTTGAGTCAGATGGAGATGCAACTTATAATCCTTCTACCGGTGTAATTACAGCTACAGGATTTAGTGGTAACTTAACAGGAACGCTTCAGACAGCTGCTCAGACGAATGTTACTTCATTAGGCACTCTAAGTGGCTTAACTGTCTCTGGAGAGGCAAGTGTGACTACACTTGATATTGGTGGTACGAATGTAACCTCTACAGCAGCTGAATTAAATGTACTTGATGGTGCGTTGAAAGAAAATAACTCAATCTGGATTGGTAGTGATCCATCTTCTAGCACAAATAGTGCAGAATACAACTCTGCATTTGGAGTCTCAGCACTGTCTTCCGTTACAACAGGTATTAACATGACGGCAATAGGATATCGTGCACTAAAAAATAATACAACTGGTTCAGCAAATATTGCTATAGGTTACGAAGCGCTCAGAGATAACGTGACCGATGGTGGCAATGTTGCTATTGGCTATCAGTCAATGCGAGATGCTACAGGTGCAGAGTTTAATACAGCTGTTGGTAACAATGCATTAAGAGGAACAACTGACACAGATATTACCGGTGATGAGAACGTCGCAATTGGAGCAGGATCATTGAAATTAAATATAGCTGGAGCCCAGAATGCAGCTGTTGGAAGATATAGTTTACATGATAATACTAGTGGTTCAAATAATACTGCTTTGGGTTATCTATCGGGAAATACTGGGACGAATGACCTAACGACAGGAAACCAAAATACATTGTTAGGTGCATCCACTGCTGTGTCTGCAGCTGCGGCATCCAATCAGATTGTTATTGGTTATGGTACCACGGGTAAAGGTAACAATACTGTAACAATAGGTAATGGTGATATTACAACCTGGACACCAACGGATGATGGTGAAGTTGATCTTGGTAGTAGTTCTGTTGAGTTCAAAGACCTATATGTTGATGGTGTAGCTTACGCGGATGCAATAGGATTTGGTTCTACAGCAATGACAGTTCCTACAGCTGATGGTAGTAATGGTCAGGTATTAATAACGGATGGAAATGGAGCACTCAGTTGGTCTTCAACAGCAGGCAATGCGACAAGAGCATCTACGTTAACAATCACAGATAACGAGAATACAAATGAGAGTAATGCTTTGGTTTTCACAGCTGGAGGTGATGTAGATGGAGGTGATCTTGGGCTTGAGTCAGATGGAGATGCAACTTATAATCCTTCTACTGGTGTGATAACAGCAACTGGATTTAGTGGAAATCTAACAGGTACACTTCAGACAGCAGCTCAGACGAATGTTACTTCATTAGGCACTCTAAGTGGCTTAACTGTTTCCGGTGAAGCTAGCGTGACCACACTTGATATTGGTGGTACAGATGTAACCTCTACGGCAGCTGAATTAAATATCATGGATGGTGTGACTGCTACAGCTGCAGAGTTAAACCTGATTGATGGTGTAACTGCAACGACAGCAGAATTAAACATCATGGATGGTGTGACGGCGACAGCTGTAGAGCTAAACATTATGGATGGCGGTACTTCCGCAACATCAACCACGATAGTAGATGCTGACAGATTAATATTAAATGATGATGGAACAATGAAACAAGTTGCGATGACAGATTTGACTACTTACGTTGGATCTAATTCAAGCTTAGGATCCTTATATGATGCTAAATCTGGCGGAACAAATTTTACAGAATCATTACTTCTCGGTCATGAGACTACCGGAACCTTAAATGCTGCAGAGTATAATACTGGAGTTGGTAGGGGGTCTTTAGATGCAATAACAGAGGGTGATAATAATACAGCATTGGGATTTAATTCTTTGAGTGCCAATACAACTGGTTCTGATAATATTGCAATAGGTTATAATGCATTACTTGCTAACACAACAAAAGGTCAAAACATTGCCATTGGAAGAAATGCTTTAGCTGCTCAAACTAGTGGAGGTGAATTCAATGTTGCAGTTGGGTCATATTCACTTGATGAAAATACATTTGGTGATAAAAATGTAGCTTTAGGATATGTAGCTTTAGGTAAAAATACTGAAGCAGGTAACAATACTGGAATTGGCGCTGAAGCCTTAAAATTAAATACTACAGGTACTCATAATACTGGATTGGGGTCTTCAGCTGGTGATGCTTTAGGAACAGGTTCTCAAAACGTTTTAATTGGTGCTAGTACTGACCCTAGCGCAGCTGATGCAACAAACCAGACAGTAATTGGTTATAACTCAACAGGGCAGGCAGATAATTCAGTAACGCTAGGTAATGCTGATGTTACTGCAGTTTATATGGCTCAGGATGCGGGAGCTACGGTTCATGCTGCTGGTATCACATCTGCATCAAATGGAAATATCACTATAGATCCAAATGGTTCAGGCACACTGGCTCTAGGTTCAGCGGATAATACTGCGGCCACTGTAGATGCTATTGCATTCAGCATAGACGCAACTGGTGGTGCGTCAAATATTAGTTTAGCGGCTGATGGAGCAGCTGATGATTTAACTGTAGCGGTTACTGGTTCTCAAGATGCTTCGCTGGTACTTAGTTCAGCAGGTACAGGAGCAGATGCAGTTCAACTTACTGCTAGCGCGGGGGGTATGGATATTTCAGCATCGAGTGGTGTAGATTTTAAAGCAAGCACAATCGCTAATTTTTCCGCATCAACTGTTAGTATAACATCTGCTGCAACCTTGGATGCAACTCATAATGGGAAGGTTCTTATTTGCAATAATTCATCTGATTTTAATTTGACTGTTCCAGAAGATACTTTGCCGGCAGGATTTAATTGCCTTATTGTACAAAAAGGCGCTGGAGAAATAACACTAGCCGCGGCGTCTGGTAATGTGACAATACATAATCGAAATAGTCATGAAAAAACAGCAAACCAATGGGCAATAATGACCTTACTTTGCATTGATGCTACCACAGACGCTAACGTATTTGTCAGCGGTGGAGATGGTGTCTCTGCGGATTAATGAAGGGATAAAAGTATGAATATTCTAATGAAATATAAGCTTTCACTACTGCTATTCCTGTTTCAGGTTCTTATTGGGCAAGGTTATAAGATTAATGGTTCCCAAATTACCTCTGGTCAGTCTATATCGAGTTCAAGTCTTTATAGTATTAATTCTAGCACATCTAGTCAAACATCATTTGCTAGCTCTTCAGATTCTTTTTCTGTATCTCAAGGGATGATTGGTGTTATTCAAACTCTTAGTATCGTTCCCCCTGACATATATGTCTCTATGACAGATACTATTTTTCAGACTGGTATGTCAATTAATGTTATTGGAGTGTTAACAGATTTGAATGGAGTAGCTTCAGCAAATCTTCATTTACAGAAAGGTGGCTCTTCTAAAGAAATCATTCTACCTATGTTTGCACTAAATGATTCAACGTATGAGGTAAGTATACATGACTCTTTAGTTACGATAAATAATTTCAGAGCATATGTCCGAGGGGTTGATAATTTAGATAATACTGGAAATAGTAAGTCGTTTTTTCCATCAATAATATATGGAGCTAACGAGTTAAATACCAATATAGATGGAAGCATATATCCAGATGGAGTACCCTCAAAAAAATGGAGAATGATATCTTTTCCTGGAAGTGTTAATGATTCAATTATTAATAATGCAAAAGGTAATGGATATACGTTTTACATTTGGAATAACTTAGAAATGTCATGGGATTCCCCATCGGTTATTAAACCTGGAAATGCTTATTGGTTTAAGCATATATATGATGGTCCATTTCCATTTAAATCAGACTCTGGAACTGTTCTGCCTTTGAGACCTTATGAGATTAAGCTTGATCAAGGTTGGAATATGATTGGAAATCCTTTTGCTACTGCAGTTAATATTCGTGCTGATTCTAGTGAATTTTCAAACTTATACTTTTTTGGAGATAGTACAAATAGAGATGGTTGGGAAGTTTCTTCCTATCAAATGAGACCTTGGGCAGGCTATGCAATATATGCGACTTCAGAGTCTTCAAGTATTACACTTTTACCATTTTCTGATGAAATTGAAAGTAGGTCATCTAGTAGAACAATGGGTTTAGAATGGGTTATTCAGTTTTCTGCTAAAACACAACATAACTTTGATAATGTAGCTATGATAGGTAGGAAAAAACATTCGCTTGAGATAAAAGACAATTTTGATATACCGCTTCTACCAAAAATTGAGGAAGGTATAAATGTAGCATTCTCAATTGGTGAGAGTAATGTTTATAACTATTCAAGCGACTTTAGATCAGTTGATGAAGTAAATGGAGTTTGGGATTTAAGCATCATATCTGAGCAGGCATCCAATAATGTAGAGTTTTCAATTAGTGAGAATGCTAATACTCTGCCAACTGGTATTGTTTTAGCATTACTTGATATCCAAACTAGGAAGGTTTATTATGACTTTTTGCTGAATTCAATTATGATCAGATCTAACAAAAATTTAGGTTATGAATTCAAAGTTATTGTTGGCGAACCAGAATTTGTTCAATCAGCGGTCACAGAAATTTTAGCTATTATTCCATCTGAGTTTACTTTAAGTAAGAATTATCCTAACCCATTCAACCCGATAACACATTTAGATTATTCCTTGCCAAAAAGGTCACAGGTAAGGCTACGAGTATATAATATGGTAGGGCAGGAAATAATCACTTTAATAAATGAAGAACAACAATATGGAAACTATTCTATTTCTTGGAATGGTATAGATAGTAAAGGAAGAAATGTAGCTTCTGGAGTATATTTCGCAGAATTAAGATCAAATGATAAAAGTAGCGTCACCAAAATGTTACTGCTTAAGTAATATGAATGCCTGCGCTTATTGTAGTTCTTAAATCTAAGAATAAATACTTAATTATTAGAAAATACTGTAGCTAGCTCACTAAATTTCAAGCTCATATTTATTAAACAATCAATTAAATAACTAAAAAGTGGTAATCAAAAAATGAAACATTATTATTTCGTTCTGTTTTTATATCTATTTATTTCTTGTACAACCAAAAAGGAAAAACAAATGTTAACATCTGGAATTGATTTCAGTCGAGTAGATTCGACAATAAGGCCTCAAGACGATTTTTATAAACATGTGAATGGTAAATGGCTGAAAGAATTTGAACTTCCAGAAGATAAATCTCGGTATGCGACATTTACAATTTTAAGAGAAAAATCCCGTGAAGATGTAAAAAAAATAATTGAAAAAGCTTCTGAGTCAAATTCAAGAAAAGGTTCGGATAATCAAAAAATTGGAGATCTCTACCATAGCTACATGGATACTTCACTACTCGAGAAGTTAGGTGTAAAAAGTATTAGGGAAGAGTTGCAAAAAATAGACCAGATTAAAAATATATCAGATCTATCAGGCTATTTTGCTTATGCAGATATATATACTACAGCGCCTTTTGGTATTTATGTATACATTGATAAAAAAAATCCTGATGAACATATTACTTATCTATCTCAAAGTGGATTAGGTCTTCCAAACAGAGGTTATTATTTTGAAAAAGATACTAAAAGTAAAAAAATAAGGAAAGAGTACCTTGATCATATAGAAAAAATGTTTGAATTAACTGGATTAGAAAATGGCGATGCAAATGCGAAAGTCATAATGGATTTAGAGACAGAAATTGCGGGGTATCATTGGAAAAAAGAAAAAAATAGAGATCCAGAATTAACATATAACTTAGTTTCATTAAGTGAACTAAAAAATATGATTCCAGGCTTTAAATGGGATAACTGGCTTAATCAAACATTGATGAAGGATTTTGATAAAATTGTTTTAAACCAATCAGATTATCTTAAAAACGTTAGTGAACTTATAATTAGTACTCCAATAGATAGTTGGAAGATATATTTTAAATGGGCATTGATAAACAGAACGGCAGGCTTACTTAATAGTACATTAGAAAAGCAAAATTTTTATTTTTATAGAACTGTGTTAAGTGGAGTAAAAAAAATGGAGCCTCGCTGGAAAAGGGGCGTGAGCGTAGTTAGTGGAAGATTGGGAGAAATAATAGGAAAAGTTTATGTAGAAAAACACTTTAACCAAGATGCGAAAGATAGAATGTTAGATTTAGTTGAAAATTTAAGAGAAGCATATAGATTATCAATCGATGATCTAGATTGGATGGGTGATTCAACAAAAGCTCAAGCTCAAATAAAGCTAGAGAAATTTAGACCGAAAGTAGGTTTTCCTAATGAATGGAAAGACTACAGCAGTCTAAGCATTGAGAGAAAGGATTTAGTTGGTAATATAAAAAGATCAACCTTAGATAGAACAATCAAGAATAGAGAGAAACTCGGAAAACCTATAGATAGA
>CACEHW010000037.1 GCA_902559415.1 uncultured Fidelibacterota bacterium | reverse complement strand
TCGTATCATTGCTGATGGGAAGCAAGTGGCCAGACTGGATGATGAAGCTACAAATGAAATTAATCAAATTCATAAAGATAAACTCAAGAGCGTTTTTGATGCTAATAGTAAGAACATAGATGGAATCATTATCGAGGATTATAATAAGGGAACTCTGTCAAGTGATGTAATTGTTCATATAATTGATTCAGCTTCAAAAAATAGTATCCCCGTTTATGTCGATCCCAAATACGATAATTATGAGCACTATAAAGGGGTAAGACTCTTTAAACCAAATTTGGTAGAGTATAATACAATAGTTAGAAATAAAAATTTTGGAGCATTACCAGAATCAGGGTTTAAGTTTAAGGAATATATCGATTCAGAAATTCTTCTACTTACTTTAGGAGCTGAGGGTATGTCTTTGTACTTTGATGATAGCTATAACCAGATTCCTACTAAAGCACGAAAAGTGTACGATGTTTCAGGTGCTGGAGATACAGTCATTGCCACGTTTGCAATGAACGATATTTGTGGTTTGGACCCATTAGAATCTTCAATAATAGCGAACCTTGCAGCTGGTAGAGTCTGCGAAGAAATTGGTGTCTTTCCAATTAACGTTGATGCACTAAAAGAGATATCCTCTCACCATAATAAAATGGACTAATAATGATCATAAATAAAAAGAGCATTAGCTATATAAGCCTTTATTTCTTTTTATTTACTACTATTTGTCTGTCTCAACCTAGTGCGAGATATCGACCTTTTGATTGGCTACTTTTTAAAGAGTCTGGAAGTATAAACTCTATATCAGAGGGTTATGAATTTTTATACATCGGTACTAGTCATGGTGGCATTTATCGTTACAACCTATATGGTAATCAATACGACTTTCCAATTACCACAGCGCAAGGATTAGAAAATAATAACATAAACAGTCTTCATTTTGATCATAGTACTGGAATTATATGGGCTTCTTCGCCTGGCTCGTTACAATATTCCTATACCAGAGAAGGAGATTGGAGAACAGTTGATTTTGTTGATATTGGCCTTAGGACAAATGATAGAATTAGCCAATTAGGTAATTCTCAAAATTATATTTGGGCAAAAGCAAATGCTGTTTATGTTAAATTGGATAAATCATCTGGTATTTTAGCAGGTATATATCCTAGACCTGACGAGTTAAATATATCATGGAGTAGTACAGCTTACTATGAGCAGCCTGATATAGCTTCTATTCTAAATAATTATGCATTAATGTCTGGTTGGATGGCCTCCGGTTCAAAACTAATAGATGGCTATGGTCGTTATATAGATATATCAAGCGGATTAATTGGCAAGCATAATGATGTTTGGATAGGGACATCTGATGGTACACTTTTTCAAGGCGATAAAACAATGGAAGCATTATTCCCAACAGAGTTTGGTATTCGAGGAGCAAATATAAATGCTTTGTTTTATCATGATGATGGTCTCTGGATTGGCTCTAAAGGGTATAATATTGGCAGAGGAGTTACAAAATTAAATACTCAAAATTTTCAAACTGATCATTATGATTTTGACGTCACTGTAAATATGAGTCTCACAGAAGTCCACTCTTTCTATGATTTTGATAATACCCTATGGGTTGGTGGTAATAGCGTAGTCTTGGTATTTGATAAAGCAGAGAACTACTGGAGAACGCTAGGTGAGGATAGAGGTATACCTAATAGCAATATCTCATCTATAGTAGGAGATTCTAATTTTGTGTGGATTGGTTCATATAATGGTATCAGGCAGATAGATAGAAAAACAAAAAGAGAAGAGCCTATGGGCTTTGAATATCTTTTCTATAACCATCCTGTAAATGATTTGGCTTTAAACGACTATGGAGTTTGGATCGCTTCGAGAACAGGAATATATCTTTATGATAAAAATAACCCCCAAATAATGAATGCACTATCCATAGGTAATTCCTACTTAGATTTTCCTGTTTCCAGAGTCACATCAATATTCCAAAAAGATGAACTACTATATTTTGCGACAAATATCGGTATTGTTTCATTTAATTTATACGAAAAATTTTGGGATTTAGCAATACCAGCTTCTGATTATAAAGGTCTTGACGTCTCAGATATGTTAATTTTGGGAAAGTTTTGTTTTATAGGAACAGTCGAGGGTATGTTTAGGGTGAACTTAAAATCAAAAAGAACTAGAGAATATAATTTCGAATTCATTGGCTCTGTTAATTCAATCGAAAATATCGGGAAATATATTTGGATGGGAACAAGTGAAGGTCTAATTAGGTTCAAGTGGAGAAAAGATTTATGATAAAAAATATAATTTTACTTTGGGTTTTAATCTTTTCTATAATTTCAGATATTGGTTTCAGTCAAAGATCAAAAAAAGGAAAAATTATAGGAAATATTGGTCGATATAATCTAATTGAATTTTCCAGAGCTTATTCAAAAGATTCTATTCTAGTGACTGCATTTGTCGATATTCCTTTTCAAAGTTTACAGTTTATAAAAAAGGAAAAATCTTTCTTTGCATCTTATGATGTCTCTATTTCCCTAACGAACAATAAAGATAAACGTATTTTTAGAAAGATGTGGTCTGATTCTATAATTACCGATGATTACATTCAAACACAGTCAAGATTAAGGTCAAAAAAACATTTTACAAATTTTATAGTATCTAAAGATAAATACATCATTGAGTCTGAACTTTATGATAAGGACACACGCAAGAAAGGTTCAAAAAAAGTTAAGATTGATTTTTCAAAACAGAAAAAAAGACCATCATTATTAGAGCCTATTATTGTAACCAATCTTGAAGGAGATTGGGGGTTTGACGAGGGTGAGTTTCCAATCACTGGAAAAAGAATTACTAATGTAGATGATGGGCTTACGTTAATTGCATCTGGATTTGTTGATGATAACCCATACATACTTGAAATGATAATGGAAGGAATAAATAAAGATAATAAAGTATTAATTGCTGAAGAGGTTGGCTCCGATGGTTTTTTCTATCATAAATATACCCTAGATACAGACTCTCTTTCGAGTATTGGAATTGATGTTGGGATAAGATTAACTCAATCAAAAAAAGAAAAAGAAGTACAAAAAAAAATATCAATATATAAACCTGGTCTTTCAGGGTTTGTAGATAATGCAGAGATTTCTTTTCAACAAATGAAATATATTTTAACAAACGATGAAAGAAAAAATGCTAAAGGGAAAAAGGGTAAAGATCTAGAACAAATTTTCCTTTCATATTGGCAGAAAAGAGACCCTACACCAAAAACTTCTATTAATGAATTAATGGAAGAATATTACATAAGGGTTAATTATGTAAACGAATATTTTAATATGTCATGGAAAGAAGGTTGGGAGACAGATTTTGGAATGATTTATATTCTTTTTGGACCTCCTGATGAAATTCAAAGGTCAAATGTGAACAGCAATAATACATCAATATTTCAGGTGTGGTATTACAGTAGGCTAAATAAACAGTTTGTTTTTAAAGATCAAAATGGGTTTGGTGACTTTAAACTTGATCGCCCTTTTATTGGGCCAAGCTTTTAATATGAATAATAAAATTAAAGCAAGCTATCTCTAACTAATATTCATTAAATTAAATGTTGAAAAAATAGTTTAAATCCTTATTAAATGAATAAAAAATCACTTTCAAGTATAATTAATTGGATATCCGGAGATATTGCAATTGACTTAGGCACTGCTAATACTCTTATCTGGCTAAAAGGTAAAGGTGTAGTAATCAATGAACCTTCAATTGTTGCAAGGACTATTCACGACGATAATATTGTTGCTGTGGGTGATGAGGCAAAAGCAATGCTTGGTAGGACACACAGAGATTTAGAGACAATTAGGCCTCTTCAGGACGGAGTCATAGCTGATTTTAAAATGACTGATGGAATGTTACAGGGTTTTATTAATAAAATTAATTTTAGCCGAATGGCTAGGCCTCGCATGGTAATTTGTGTTCCATCTGGTGTTACTGAAGTAGAAAGAAGAGCTGTTAAAGACTCTGGAGAAAGAGCAAATGCTAGAGAGGTCTATTTGATTGAAGAGCCTGTAGCAGCTGCTATTGGTATTGGTCTTGACATTAGTCAGCCTATTGGTAATATTATTGTTGATATTGGAGGTGGCACAACCGAAATAGCAGTGATATCTTTAAATGGGGTAGTTACAAAAGAAACTATCCGCATTGCTGGTGATGAAATGGATGAATCAATTCTACAATGGTTTAGAAATGAGCATAAGCTAGAAATTGGACTTGGTATGAGTGAATCTATAAAAAAGTCAGTTGGTTCAGCTATGCAAATGAATACAAAAACAATTTCTGTGAGAGGACGAGATTTAGTTACCGGAATTCCGAAGACAATAGAAGTAAGTTCAGATGAAATTAGGCAGGCTTTAAAAGACCCTGTTAATGCTATAGTTGAAGCAGTAAAAAGATGTTTAGAACAAACACCTCCAGAATTAGCTGCAGATATACTTGAGAGAGGAATTATTGTTGCAGGAGGTGGTAGTTTACTTAGAGGTATTGACCAAATAATTCGAGAAAGAACTAATGTCCCTGTAAATGTTGCTGAAGATCCATTACTTTCTGTTGTAAGAGGTACTGGGATGGTTCTTGAAAATCTTAAAAAATATGAGGCTGTTCTTCTCTAGAGGTTGTTCATGCGCAACCTTTTATTATTTATAATTAAAAACAAAGATCACTTTGTTTTTGCTTTTACATTTATTTTATCAATATCTTTACTTTTTAATCGTAATGATGAAAATATGAGTGTTATAAGAGGATTTTCTTCAGACTTTGTTTCATTCTTATCTTCGCCAATGGTTCAAATTAAATCACTTGCCATAGTAAATGAGGAAAATCAATACCTTAGAGAAAAAAATCTTCAACTCAATTTGCAACTAGAATCTATTTTATATGCTGCCGATGAAAATGAAAAATTAAGAGAATTATTAGAATTTAAAAGATCTACTAAATTAAATATTATCCCTGCACGGATAATAAATAAAGGTATTCAAACAAATGTAAAGTCACTAACAATTGATGTTGGGCGTTTAAATAATGTTGTGATAAACCAAGCCGTTCTTACGCCTAATGGGGTCATTGGGAAAACAATTCAAACCGGTGAAAATTCAGCTATTGTGCAGTCTATATCTGATAATAATTTTAGACTGAGTGTTAGGATAATGCCAAGTGGTGCTGTTGGAATATTGAGATGGTATGATACTAACGTGTGTAAAGTTTATGAGGTGCAAAAAAATGTTGATATAAATATTGGAGATAGAGTTATTACATCTGGATTCAGTAAAATTTACCCGCCAAAATTACCAGTTGGCATTGTTTCGGGTGTTTATGATGAGAGAGGTAGTTATCAAAAAGTAGTAAATGTTAACATTCAGAATGATTTTGAATCTATTCAAAATGTTTTTGTTGTAATTAATGAATGATGAAATTTATTAAATATACTATCATAATTTTTGTAACTTTTTTATTTCAATCTTGGAGTTCTGAATTTTTTACTTTAGGTACCATTGATCCTGACTTTTGTGTAATCGTCTTGCTTTATGTTTCTATCAGGAATGGTGGATCTACAGGTACCCTTTTTGGTTTTTTTATTGGAGTTTTTATTGATCTTTCATCGGGTACTAATCAGTTTTTTGGTTTAACACCATTGATTTATACAACTACAGGTTATTTTTGTTCGTATCTTAAAGGTGAAAGCGAGAAATTAAATAAACTTTATTTCACGTCAATTTGGGTTATTATAATATTTATTCAATTTTTAATTTTTTCGTTAATTGTTTATCAGCACTTATTAATTCAAAGTCCAATGCAGTTTTTAGTTAAATGGCTATCTACTTCTTTATATACTTTAATTTTTTTAGGAATTTTTCAGGTTATGGCTCCTTTGCATAAAGTATAATATTCAATGTTGAAATCAGATAATATAGTATCTCATAAACAGTATCTTATTGCGAGAATATTAGCTTGGTTAGTTATTATTGTGCTTGGTGCAAGATATTTTCAAATTCAAATTATTGAGCATGAACTCTATAGGTTAAAATCAAATACTAATCGAATAAGGAAAGTGACTAAAAATGCTCCAAGAGGTCTAATCTTAGATAGAAATGGAGAAATTTTAGTAGATAATTATCCTGTTTATGTTATTACGGCTATCCCTGGTGAAATGTCCGATAAAAGTAATCAGTTTAAATTAATTGCAGATTATATTGAATCTGATTCAAATAAAATTCGTTCAAATTATAAAAAATATTATAGAGGCCGGTTCGTTCCAACTAGGTTAGCTAAAGATATGGATTTCATGCAATTAGCAAATCTAGAGGAGAATAAATTAAATCTAGAAGGTGTTTATTACGATCAAATTCCTGAAAGGTTTTACCCTAATGGAGTTAGAGCACCTCACCTATTTGGCTATGTCAAAGAAGTCGATAGAGCAATCAGGAAAAATTTAAAAAATAAAGATCTTTATGAACTTGGTGATTTAGTTGGCTGGTCTGGTTTAGAAAAACAATATGAGTCGTTTTTTGATGGGACTGCGAGGGACATATTTTTATGAAGTTGACGCGTCAGGCAAGGAGGTTGGTTCTGCTTCTGAGCTTAATGACACTAGACCAATTCCTGGAGAAAATATACAAACTACAATTGATAAAAATTTGCAAATGTATTGTGAAAAATTGATGTCTAACAAAAAAGGAGTTATTCTTGTTGGTCAACCTGAATCTGGGGGGATTCTAGCAGCTGTAAGTTCTCCAGATTATTCTCCAGATTTTTTTACTGGGCTAATTACTGAATCTGATTGGCAAGCCATAAAAAATAATCCAGATAAGCCGCTCATGAATAGATATTTACAAGGTAAGTATATTCCAGGTTCAATTGTAAAAATGATTACTCAAGTAACCTTACTTAATTCGGAAAAATTCAATAAGGACAATAAGCAATATTGCCCAGGATTTTATCAATTTGGAGATAGGATTTTTGGATGTTGGTATACAGAAGGGCATGGAGATTTAAATATAACTGAAGCTATATCAGTTTCATGTGATGTTTTCTTTTATAAAACTATAAAACAAATCAAACTCAATTCTCTACATGATTCATTTAAGCAGTTTGGTTTTGGATTAAAAACAAAAATCGATATTCCAAACGAAGTTAAAGGTTTGGTTCCAGACAAGGACTACATGCTTAATAGATATGGTAAGTATGGTTGGAGTCAAGGTGTTTTATTAAATTTGGCAATTGGCCAAGGAGAGTTGCTTGTTACTCCTATTCAAGTTTTAAATTATGTTAATTTATTGGCTACTAAAGGAAATTCTCCAAGTTGTCATTTTGTATTTGTTGATAACTTACCTGATAATGTTAAGCCAGTTTTGAAAAATGAAATTTGGGATAATATTCATGAAGGCTTGCGAGCAGCAATTATTAGTAAAAATGGAACAGGTAAAAAGGCTAATCTTAATTTAGAAGATTTTAAACTTTATGGTAAAACTGGTACGGCAGAAAACTCCCATGGTGACGATCATGCTTGGTTTGTTGGATGGGTGGATTATAATAATATGAAGCATTCCATTGTTATTTTACTCGAGAATGCTGGTTCTGGAGGAGCAGTAGCCGCACCAATAGCGAGAAAAGTTTTTAGTTATTTATTTAATAAAAATGAATTGGTTTCCAATTGATAAATATTAAAAAACCAAATATTAATGATGCTCCTTGGAAAATATTATTTTCTGCGCTTACACTAAGTTTTATAGGCCTAGTTGCCTTGAATAGTATTTCCTATCAAAGTCAATCGCTGTCCCTTAGTCCATTTTATAAACAACTGTTTTTTTTAATTTTAGCATTATTAGGTTTTTTGATTTCGTTTTTTACACCTAAATACATAATCCATAAATATGCTTATGTTATTTATGGGATGGGTTCTTTTTTAGTGATTCTCCCTTTTTTAGGGAGTCCCCATGCAGGAACATATAGATGGCTTAATATCGGATTGCCCTTTAATTTTCAGCCAAGTGAACTTGCAAAAATATTTCTAGTAATTGCTTTAGCTAGATACTTATCGGATAATAGTATAAAAATCCAATATTTTAAATCGATAATTGTTCCAATTGCAATTGCACTTATTCCTGTTTTAATTGTTTTGAATCAGCCTGATTTGGGTACTTCATTAGTTATGTTAAGTGTGATTTTCCCAATGTTATATTGGGCTGGAGCTAGGCCATTTTATCTATTTCTGCTAGTTGCTCCAATATTTTCTATTTTGTCTGCTTTTAGTGTGATTGCTTTTTCAATCTGGGCACTCCTTATTGCAATCGTAATATACTATTCAAAAACTAATATAATTACGAGTGCTGGATACTTTTTCGGGAATATATTTTTTGGTCTTTTAGCTCGTCCATTATGGGATGTCCTAAATCCTTATCAGCAAAATAGAGTATTAACTTTTATTTATCCAGATAAAGATCCTTTAGGTGCAGCCTATCAAATTATACAAAGTAAGACTGCTATTGGATCTGGAGGGCTACTAGGTAAGGGTTGGGGACAAGGCACTCAAACTCATTTGAAGTTCTTACCGGTTCAAGAATCTGATTTTATATTATCCGTTATTGGAGAAGAATTAGGCTTTATAGTTATTCTTATTATCTTGTTTATTTTTGGATATCTAATAAATAGTATAATCAGGAACTCCTACTTGTCAAAAGATAAATTTTCTAGTTTAATTTTAATTGGTTTAGGCTCAATTTTATTAGCTCATGTTT
>CACEHW010000036.1 GCA_902559415.1 uncultured Fidelibacterota bacterium | reverse complement strand
TTCAATTAAGGAATTAGTTGAGAGTGGACTCAATAGCTCTATTTTCCCCTTATTTGTATCGTAAATTTTTGTGCTTACCTGCTCAGATTTCACTTCTTCTGTATGTGTATGCAATATGTTTAAAACATTACCCCAAAACGATGATGCTTGATTAAGATCACTTACAGCAAGACCAATATGCTCAATTCCTAATATTTTCATTATTAAATCAGTCCATTTTTCTTTTGTTTTAGATTTAATCCTAAGCCTACTTTTGAAGGTGAAAGTTTTAAATGCCCATCCTCAATTTTTACACCGTCATAAGGATCATCTTTTATTAAAAGATTGCCATCTAGATCAATAAAATCACAGGCACTTGATAAGTGCGCTGCTGCAGTAATACCTACTGAAGACTCAACCATGCAGCCAAGCATAATCTTCAATTCTAGTTTTTTTGCAAGGGCTATCATTTTCAAAGCTTCATCAAGGCTACCACATTTCATCAGCTTTATATTGATACCATCGAAACAATCAACTAGGCCATTTAGATCAGTTGATAAAATACTATTCTCATCTGCTATCAAAGGTAATGGAGAAATAGATTTTAATTTTTTTGTATCTTTTAAATTTATAGCCGGAAATGGCTGTTCAATAAACTCTACATTCCTATCAGCGAGCCAAAAAGCCATGCTCTCAGCCATTTCATAGTCCCAACCTTCATTAGCATCAATCCTTATTAATTTATCCGTTCTTGCCCTTATTTTTCTTATAATTTCCTTATCATCATCAGGGGTACCTAATTTTACTTTTAATATTGAGCATTGTTCGCTTTCTTCTAACCTCTCATCAAGTTCATTTAGATTTCCTATTGCAATCGTATAGCTAGTTTTTGGAAGTACTTCATCTTTAAAACCAAATAGATTAAATAATGGTAGTTTTTCTTTTTGGGCACTCCAATCCCAAACGGCCATATTTACTGCTGCCTCTAGAGATGAAATACCTTTTAACTGAGGTTTCAAAAAATCCCATAAATACTCTTTAGAACTACTGCTTTCAGGAACTTTTAATCCCCTCTTTAAAACAGATAAAATTAACTCGGCGGATTCATTGTAGCGTTTTGAAGGTGCTGCTTCACCCCTTGCAATTATATCTCCATCAATTATATATATGTATATAATGTCATAATAATCATTTGAGCTTCGAGAAATACCGAAAGAGTGAATAAGATTTATTCTATTTTCACAGAATTTGATTTCCATAATTAAATAAGATTGTAAATTGATTTAATTAAATTTGAATCACCAAATCTAATTAAATCCGTTGTTGGAAGTTTATACAAAGATTCAAATTCATTTATTGTATTTTTGGCAATGCTTTCACCCATTTCAAAGGTTAGTAAATTAATACCAATAAATGAGGATCTTTTAAAAGGGCTCATTAGATCAATATGAAGCTGCATAAGTTCCATAATATCTGGCATTTTATATCCCATCACATCTTTTGACCTGCTAGGGTCATGTGTTAAAATAAGATAATCAGGCATGCATCCATGCATTAATCCTAAAGTCACACCAGAGTATGCATAGTTTGATAACGCTCCTTGCCCCTCAACAATTATTAAGTCAGTATCGTTTTCTACTTTAGTATCAATAAGGTTTTCTATTTCGCCTGACATAAAATCTGATATAACGGCATCTATTGCAACACCATCTGAGAGCAATATACCTGTTTGTCCTGTTCCAATAAATTTAACTTTTTTATTTAAACCGCTTAATCTAGTTTTAATTTCCCAAGCTGTTGTCATTTTTCCTGTATCACAGTCTGTTCCAACAATCAAAAGAACTGGAATATTACGTTTTCGCCAAGACCCCTTTGAAAAACTTGGTGGACTTGGAGGCAATCTTAAATCGATAATTTTTGAACCAAATTGCTCTGCGAGTTTTTTCAAATGTATATCTTTAGATAAAAATTCATGCATCCCACTTACAATATTTATACCATTTCTTATAGCCTCTTTTATTTCAATAAGCATTTGATTACTAACTATTCCCCCTTGAGGAGCATTTCCAATCACAAGATGATCAGGATTATATTTTTTTGCATCATTAAATGAGCCAACCACTGGAATATCACCTCCAATTTGAATAACATCATTTGAGGTTAAGCCTTTTTTTTCAGGGTCAATAATTGCTACTACTTTATCTTGCATATAACGTATAAGCATATTCCCTGTTTTATTTTCAATATGATTGAAAGAATTAATTGCTAAAACAACAAACCGTGACATCTGAAAAATTAATTAATATTTTGGCGGTCTTTTTTGAACGAAGGCAGTTAAGCCTTCTGAAGTCTCATCAGTCTCAAATAAATCTGAAAATCTTTTAGCTTCTATTTCTAATCCAGATTTTAAATCAATATTTGAACTCATATTTATTAATTTTATTGATTCATTAATAGCATTAGGACTATTCCTTATTATAGCTTCAGCAATTTCATTACAATTGGAAATTAGATCATCTTTTTTTACAACTTTATTAACTAGGCCTATTTCATATGCTCTCTCAGCAGATATATTCATACCAGTTAATATTATTTCATTTGCAATCCCCTTGCCTACTATTCTAGTTAGTCTCTGCGTTCCACCCCATCCAGGTAACAATCCTATTTTAACTTCTGGTTGAGCAAAAATAGCATCTTCACTAGCTATTCTTATATGGCAGGAAAGTGCAAGCTCTGAGCCACCTCCAAATGCATAACCATTTACTGCAGCAATAATTGGTTTATTAGAATTTTCAATTAAATTTGTAAGCCTATGTCCTTTTTTTGCAAAATCTAATGCTTCATTTCTATTCATATCCTGCATCAGCTTAATATCTGCGCCAGCTATAAAGGCTTTATCACCAGCACCAGATATAATAATAACTCTGACATCAGAATCTGATATAAGCTCATTAACCTTCATTGTTAATTCATCTAGAACCTGATTGTTCATAGCATTAAGCGATTCAGGCCTATTAATTATTAAATAACCAATTAATTTTTCGATTTTAGATTTTATTAACATATGATTTATTTCCAATAAGCTGCGCTTAGTAATACAATTACAGCGAATATTTCTAATCTACCTAATAACATACAAAAAGATAATAACCACTTACCTGTTGGATGAAGCGTTGAATAATTATCAGTAGGACCAAAATCACCAAATGCTGGACCGACATTTCCTATCGCAGAGGCTGCGGCACCAACAGCAGACTGAAGATCTAGATTAAAAAAGGATAATGCAAGTGAAGTAATGATAAAAACAGAAATGTATATCAAAGAAAAGCCGAGAGTATTTCTTACAATTTCATCACTAATTATTCGTTTACCAATTTTTATAGGTATTATTGCGCGTGCATGCAACATCCTCCTTGTTTCAGTCATAGCACTTTTAATTAATAATATTATTCTAGCAATTTTCATACCCCCACTCGTTGAACCACCCATTGCTCCTAAAAACATTAATATTAAAAGTAGATGTTGACTAAAAAAGGGCCACAATTCATAGTTCGCACTAGTATAACCTGTTCCAGTGAGTATAGCAAGGGACTGGAATAATGATTTTAAAAAGTTATCATGTGTGTACTCAGAATTAACCGATGATATATTAAAAAATATTAATATTGTAGATAAAAAAACTATAAAAGCATAAACACGAAATTCATAATCTTTAATATGAGCTTTTACATTACCTGTTATAGCTTTATAGTGAAGAGTAAAATTAACTCCTGCGATGAACATAAAAGCTATAATTATATAATGTATCAACTCACTTGAGTAGGCTCCAATACTTTCGTTTTGAGTACTAAATCCTCCTGTGGGCATGGTTGTAAACCCGTGACAAACTGAATCGAAAAAAGGCATCCCAGCTAATGTCAAAAGAATAATTTGAAGTAGTGTTAAGCTGCAGTAAACAATCCAAAGCATTTTTGCAGTTTCTCGTAATCTTGGCTTGATTTTGTCTGCAACAGGTCCAGGAACTTCAAGTTTAAATAACTGAATGCCTCCTGATCCAAGAACGGGAAGTATTGCGATATAAAAAACAATTATTCCCATTCCGCCTACCCATTGAATGAAAGACCTCCAAAATAATACGCCTCTAGGAAGGCTTTCGATTCCATTGGGTAAATTTATTAGTGTTGCTGGGTTACCTAATATCGTTGCACCAGTAGTAGTAACACCAGACATTGATTCAAAAAATGCATCAGTGAAATTTGGAATAGCACCTGTTAAATAGAAAGGGAGAGATCCTGCAAATGCTGCTGTAATCCATGACAAGGTTACGATGGCAAAACCTATTTTGTTATTTAAAGATTTTTTATGTTTTGTAAAAAACCACAATGGAAAGCCAACAACAATGCAAACTACCGAAGATTTAACTAATCCAATTAAATCACTTCCTGCTAAAAAATAAGAAATTAGAATTGGTGCAATCATCGTGATGCCTAGCAAGGTTAATAAAGCACCAAGAACGTTTAGTATGGGTTTCATATTCATGAAACAAACATTTTATTGATTTTATCCCTACTTTCAGGTTTACCAAAAACTAAAGCTATATCTTCCTCAGTTAATTGACTATTTCCATGAGCTACTCCAATTTTCCCATGGTGATTAATCATTGCAATTATACTATCCTTCGGGATATTGAGTTGATTCAAAGGTTTAGATGTGATTTCACTTCCCTCTTCCGGTTGTAACTCAAATGCATCAAGTCCAATTTCATAAAAAGTTTCAACAGATGTCTCAGATATATCACTATGCAATTTTCTTAAAATAGAATTTGCCGTAGAAAGGTTTTTACTTATAACTGCACCAAATCCAATTTCTTTAATAGTTGGCATATAATCAGTATTTACTACATGAATTATACTTTGCTTAGCTCCCAAGTGGTTTGCTAGCATTCCCGAAATTAAATTTGTTTTCTCGTTTTCAGTAACAGCAATAAATGCGTCTACATCTTGAATATTTTCTGCCTTAAGAAATTCGACATCGGTACCATCACCATAAACTACCATTGCATCCTCAAGTCTTGTCGAAATATTTCCAGCTTTTGGCCTATTATAATCAATTAGTCTGACATTATAATCTTGAGATATTTGAGAAGCTAGGGTGCGGCCAATTTTAGAACCACCTACAATCATAATATTATTTGTTTCAGAACTTGTAATATTTAAAAGATCTAATAGGTTATCAATATTTTTTGATTTTAATACAAAATGAGCGATGTCTCCCTCACGAAATTTAAAATCAGATGTTGGCACTATTGACTCATCATCCCTAAGAACTGCAACTACCGTAAATCTAAATCTATCAGAGGATTTACAAATTTGAGATAATGTTTTATTATCTAATGAAAGCTTTTTCCCGCTGTCAATTCTTATACCGACCATGGTCAATCTACCACCTTCAAAACTTCTTGCCTGAACAGCGTATGGATATTTCATTAACTGAACTATTTCCCTGCAAGCCTCTTGTTCAGGGTGAATTACCATATCAACACCAAATTTTTCTGGCTTTATTATACTTTCTCTTGAAGAATATTGCTGATCTCTTAATCGAGCTATAATTTTATTTGCCCCCAATTCATGGGACTGCTGAGATGCAATTAAATTAATTTCATCAACTTTAGTTAAGCAAAGAACATAATCCGCATCGCCAACACTTGCCTCTAGTAGTACTTTTGGACTAGCTCCATTGCCTTCAACAACAATTACATCAAGATTTTCTGAGGCTCTTTGACATTTTTCTCCATCAATATCAATAATGGTGATATCATAATTCTCCTCACTAAGTGCTTTAGCTACGTGAAAACCAACCTCACCTGCGCCAATTATAACTACTTTCATTTCTTATTAACCATTAATCCTTATAATTAAAAAATACATTATTTTTTTTCATAATAAAAGGTTTTATTCCATTTTAAGACTGTCGTATTATATCAGCACCTAATTCTAAAAATTTTTGCTCAATTTTTTCATAACCACGATCTATATGATAAACGCGACTTATCTCCGTTTTACCTTTTGCTGCTAATCCTGCAATGAATAAAGCTGCGCTAGCTCTTATATCAGTTGACATCACCGGAGCACCAACTAATTGATTTACACCTCTAATAAATGCAGTATTCTTCTCTACTTTAATATTTGCTCCTAATCTTGCTAATTCAGGGATATGGCTAAATCTATCATGGTATACAGTATCTGTTACTATGGCTGAGCTTTCTGAAAGAGACATTAATGCAACCCACTGGGCTTGTAAATCAGTAGGAAATCCAGGATAGACAGCAGTAGTCATATCTATAGAATTAATTTTTGTTGGCGGTGAAATTGATATAGAGCTATCTTTTATTTTAATTTTGCAACCAGCTTCTATTAATTTATTTGTAACTTTTTCTAGATGTAATGGAATGACATTTTTAACTTTTATTTCACCATTTAATGCACCAGCCATAAGGAAAGTACCTGCTTCAATTCTATCAGGTATTACTGCTATGTCAGCTTGATTAAGTTCTTTAACTCCAGAAATGATAAGTGTATCAGTCCCAATACCTTTAATGTTGGCTCCCATACTATTAAGAAACTCACATAATTGAGTAATCTCTGGCTCTTTGGCACAATTATATAATCTTGTGATGCCTTTTGCTCTTAGCGATGCCATTGCTAAATTGCCAGTAGCACCAACAGATGGGAATTCAAAATGAATATCACATCCTTTAAGCTCTTTTGCTTCAGCAAGTATATTACCCCCTTCTAAATCAAGCTTTGCACCAAGCTTCTCTAAGCCCTTTAAATGATAATCCACAGGTCTAGGACCCCAAGCACATCCGCCTGGCAAAGAAACCTGCACTTTACCAAATCTAGAGATTAAAGGCCCTAAAACATAAAATGAAGCTCTCATTGTTTTTACAAGGTCATATGGTGCTTCAGGGTTATTAACATCGGTTGAATCAATATAGATAGAACCATTATTAAATTCTGTTTTTGCTCCAGTAAACTCAAGTAGTTGCATCATTGTACGAGTGTCTCTTAAGTCAGGGACATTATGTATGGTAAACTTCCCCGGACATAATAAAGTAGCAGACATTATAGGCAGAACTGCATTTTTTGCTCCACTTATTTTGACTTCACCACTAAGAGTTTTACCACCATTAATTAAAATTTTAGCCATTTTTAAATTTCTACACTTTCACCAACAAATAAGTTTTTTATGACTCTATCACTAATGTTCCCAGTGAGGTATTCAGCTTTGACAGAAGTTGAATTTGAATTTATTACAGACTTTGTAATATGTAAATGATTATCAGCATTTACTGCAATTTGCGGAAGATGAGTAATACAAATAACTTGCTTATATTTAGATAATATTTTTAAATGTTTTGATACTTTTTTTGCAGTTTCTCCAGAAATACCAGTATCAATTTCATCAAAAATCAATGTTGCAATTGGATTCTTATCTTGAAATACCGTTTTTATTGCAAGCATTATTCTTGACATCTCACCTCCTGAAGCAATTGATGCCATAGGCTTTATCGGTTGTCCTGGATTTGCAGATAAGAAAAACTCAACCTGTTCAATGCCATTTGGAAAAATCTTGATTGGGCCATCTTCATTATTCATGAAACTTGAATTATCAGGGACATTAGATATTTGAATTTCAAATTTAGCATGCTTCATATTTAGCAAAGCCAACGATTTTTCAATTTTGCTTGATAAAATATCAACTTTTGCATTTCTTTTTGAAGACAGTTTATTTGCTATTTTAATATATTTTTTTTCATAATCTTTAATTTTATTTTTTAAATCAGAATCTGATTGAACATAAGCAGAAAGTTCATCTATCTGTTTTTTGATTTGTTTTTCATTTTCAAATATGGATTCTGTCGAACCCCCATATTTTCTTTTTAAAGTCTCAATAATACCTATTCTGTCCTCGATAATTGGTAATCTAGATTTATCAAAATCATCATCTGCCAATCTACCTTCAATGTCTATTTCAACTTCTTGAAGCTGTAGAACTATATTATTTATTTGGTCAGAAATATCTTTTATAGATTCGTCATACTTAACTAATTGATTAATATCTCTTAGCATATTTGTAAGTTTCAAAACAACTCCACTATCATACTCATTTAATGAATTTTTAACGTTATTCAGAGTGTTAATTAATTGTTCTCTATTATTTAGCTTTTTGTAATCAGAGTTTAATTCATCCTCTTCATTCTCCTTAATATCTGCCATTTTTATTTCATTTAACTGAAATATAAGAAGTTCTTTTTTTTCTTTAAAAAGTGCCATGTTTAAATTTATATCTCTTAATTGTTTTTTAGCATTTTCAATAAAAGCATAGATTTTTTTTATTTCTGAAACATCTTTTTGATTTCCACAAAAATAGTCTAAATAATCAATGTGATTTTCACTTTTTAATATTAATTGTTGATCATTCTGCCCATGAAATTCAATCTTATTATATAATTCTTTATTGAAATCAGACAAAGATTTAGGTGTATCGTTCACGAATGACCTAGATCTTCCATTTTTACTAATGATTTTCCTATAAAAATTTTTATTAAAATCTAGATCAACCACTGCTTGAGTTGCCCCAGATTTTAAAATTGACTTTCTAGAATTTCCCTGGACTAGTGTATTAATAGCTTGAAGAATAATTGATTTCCCAGAGCCAGTCTCTCCAGTTATGACTGTAAGCCCAGGATGAAAATCAATAGCTATTTCATTAATAATCGCAAAATTTTTAATTGTTACATTATCTATCATGAACAAATGAATTCATAAATAATTTTATAAAAAGAATACTTAAAATTAGTCCAATTATATCAGCTATAACATCTAAAGCACTGGAATCCCTACCAATTACTGTTGACTGATATAATTCATCGATTAAACTATAAAAAATGCCTAT
>CACEHW010000035.1 GCA_902559415.1 uncultured Fidelibacterota bacterium | reverse complement strand
ATGTATATAAAAAGACTAGCTATTTTCTTATTATTTTTTCTATCTGTAAATGATTTTATTAAATCTCAATCAGTTGATATTGATGTGCAGGGTGAGATATACGAATATGCCACGTACTATGTCAGTAGCTTTGATGTTGCTACAGGAGCAACAAATGTACAAATTTTTAATTATTCTTTAGAATCAAGCACATACCCTGTTTATATAAAAATTCGCTTTAAAGCTACAATTTTGAGTCCTGGATTAGGTATTAATAGTGATGCAACTATCGTTGAAATTGAAACGGATCCGTTTCTTATTCAAGATGGTTTATATCTTGATAATAGGGATCTATCTTCTGATGTTACTTTTTTAAATGATAATTCTGGCAACCAAATTGAGCTTAAAGGTCAATTAATAGATGTTTTAGATCCTGCTCTTTCTGAAGCAATAATGCAGACTATCCTAACTAGTGGAAAATTATCTGATGGTCAATACACCTTTAGTGTATCTGTTTTTGGAGGTTTAAATGAGAGTAATCTTTCTAATGTTTTTAACGATTCAAAGACATTTGTTATCCAATCTCAAATTCCTGTTTCGTTAGAATATCCCGGTGGTGCACTCTCAGATACAACAGATAATTTGCTTTATACTAGTTTTCCTATTTTTCAGTGGTCTTCAGGTCCACCTCTGGCTTCAGCTCAGACTTTTATTAGAGTTGCTCAGTTTGACCCTTCTTCACATAGTGGTTTAGAAGACGCCATTCAAGACCAGCGTGTACTCCCTGCAAACCAGAGTGAAGAGTGGGAATTAATTGATAATGTTAATAGTTATCAGTACCCATTTAGTGGATCTTATCCTTTAGACCCCGGTAATATATATTGTTGGCAGGTTAAAATTTCACTTCCCACCACTGCGGGAGATGAAGATATGCTTTCGCCTATTTATGCATTTAAAATTGGACAAGCAGGAACTATAGAGACAACAAACATAGTTTCTAATCCTCTTTTAATGATGATTCAGCAAACATTACCTGAACAATTTGAAAATTATTTTGGTCCGGGTAGAGAATTAGAGGGTTTCCTACCTTCAGGGCAGATTGAGATTAATGGGGTCACTGTAGGTCCTTCTGTAGTAAATAGTTTATTACAACAATTCAATAATCAGGAATACCAAATTCAATCTGTGGTAGTAGAATAAAATGAATTATTTTTTAAGAAGAAGTTATTTAATCTTTATAGTTCTAGGTTGCTTTCTTTATGCAGATAAAATTGCTGTTGCGACAAAAGTAAAGGGTGTTGCTGAAATAATGAAAGTAGGAAAAAAAGATTTTACTTCTTTAAAAGCGGGTGTGATACTTGATGATGGAGATAAAATTCGTACAGGTAATTCAGGCTTTGTCGCAATTATTTTTATTGATGATAAATCCACTTTAAAAATAAAGCAAAATTCTGAAGCGGTAATAACAGGTCAGAGGACTGCAAAAGATATTTCAAAAAAAATAAATCTAGATGGTGGAACTATCAGAGCCTCTATTTCTAAACAAAATGTAGATTTTGTGATTCAGACACCAACTTCAGTTGCATCAGTAAAAGGGACTGATTTTTGGTTAATAAGTGATGAAGCTGGAGATCAGGTAATCGGTATGGAAGGTCAAGTTAGTTTGGTTAATACTGAGACTGGTCAAGAGGTGAATGTGACTAGTGGAATGACTGGCATATCAACGCCAGATGGTCAAGTGGGTATCTCTGAAACAGATGTAGCAACTATTCCCCAAGATCCTGATGATGATTCGGAGGATGGTCCTTCACAGTTGAAGATATATCTAGAAGGTCCAAATGGTGAACAAAAAGTATTTATAATCGATTATCAATAATACTTTCTTTTTTTAATTACTAAAAAAACAATATGATATCTATGTTGGGCAACAAGCATGTCTTAATTATCATTATTATTTTAGTTTTCAGTTTTATTGGTGCGCAATCAACATCTCAGTTTTATCATAAAAACCCAAATCAAGTTTATGCTGGTGATGAAATTTTATTATCTGTTACTATGTTTGCTTCAGATCCAATTATTTCAGGAATGTTATTTTTTAGGTCAAAAAACCAAATTAGTTATCAAGAAATACCGATGATCTATGCTGGTGGAAATTGGGAAGCTAGTATTCCTGGCAGGAATGTTACTGGTGAGGGGATTGAGTATGTTATTATATTACATAAAAGGTCTTGGGGGCGTATTTCTATTCCAATGGTAGATGACCCTTTTGATAGTCCACTTTTTATAAGCATTTCTCCAAAAGAAATCGATGAAAAATTAAATGTGGTTAACTCAAAAAGAAATAAACCAATTGATAATGAAAATTATGTGGACGCTGATATTTTGATTCTATCACCTGAGCCTGCTTCTATTAATAGACCTGATGAAATTGTAGTTGCTGTTTCTTTATTTAATACTGATATTGTAGACACAAGTAATTATAGGGTAATGATTAATGGCAAGGATTTTACTAATGAAACAATTATTGAAGGTGGAATACTAACCTTAGTTCCTAATGAATTATCAATCGGACCTAAAACGGTTAGAATGTTATTTAAGACATCTTACGGTTTAAATATCATACCAGTAGAATGGTCTTTTAATGTAACAAAAGGTATGGTTGATGTTGCTGAGTCATTGAAATACAAAGGAAGCTTAGGCGCAAATAGTACAAATAGTTCAGCATCTGGTATTAACCTGGTTGAAAATGAAAATAATGGTCGTTTAGATGCTGAATTAAGTTGGGTTAAAGCAAGGTATTCATATAAAAATAGTTCAAGAGAATCACCTTATTTACAGCCTCTCAACCGCGAGACATTAACTTTGCAAGTAACAGATTATTTAAAGTTGGAGTATGGAGATGTTTATCCTTCACTTTCACCTTTCTTATTAGATGGAAAGAGGGTTAGGGGAAGGCATATTCACGTTGACTTGCCTTGGCTTGATTTCCAATATGTTCGTGGTAAATTAAATGAGCAGGTTGATTATAAAAAAGGAAAGACAAATGGTGGATATTCATTTTTGCCAAATGATACAGAATTTGGATTAGATGGAAATAGAATTTTTAAGTTTACCAGAACGGGTTATACCTTCCCACAAGATATAAGCGCGCTAAGACTTTCATTCTCTGTATTTAACTTATTTAGTGGTGGCTTTCATTTTCTTAAAGCTAAAGATGATTTTGAAGATTTGCCCCAATATATAAATGAAGATGAGCTTTTTACTTTTACTCCTCAAGATTCTATTCTTGATTCAGTCTATATTTTTAATGATTATATAAATGATAATTCTGAGCTAAAATTTAAAGAATTTAAAAATCTGACTACTCTTTATGGTGATTCCATTTTCATACCAACCTCAGATTGGGGGGGGTGTCTCTCCTAAAGAAAATTTAGTAGCAGGTTTTAATTTTGAAACAGCTTTAGATAATCGAAATATTATATTTCAATTAGCATGGAATTATAGTCTTACAAATAATAATATTTGGGGTGGCCCTCTTACTTTAGATGAACTTGATACAAAATTAGACAGTCTCCAAGATGGTAAAATAATGGATATTTCGCTCGATGGGGTACCAGACCCTGATTCCTACAAAGACTTATTTACAATAAATGAATTCATGACTCCATTTGCACCGATTGATCCTGTCACATTGAAAAAAAATCCATTTAGAGCAATAATAAATATGCCTTCTTCTGCTTTGCATATGAGAATAAAAGGTAGTTACACCTTAAATAATATTCTTCTAGAGTATAAGCAAATAGGTCCTCAATTTTACACATTTGGTAATCCTTACATGACAAATAACATTAGGGAGTTCACAATAAAAGACAGGCTATCATTATTGGGTAGAAGGTTGATGTTTGTAGTTGGCTATAGTTCAAAAGATAATAATTTGAGTGAGATTGTTTTGAATCCATTAAAAACAAAAACAATTATGTTGAATTCTACCTTAGTCCCAGGACCTGGTGCACCTTCAATAGTTTTTAATATGCAAATCATTGGTAAAAATAATGGCATAGATTCCGTTGAGGTAGATTCTCTAGGTCAGTTTCTTAAAGATAATAGAGAGGATTCTAGAGCTTTAAACACGTTATTTTCTGTGAATATTCCAGGAAATATTGGTCCTATTAGTAATACAATTGCGATTAATTATAATTCTATTACCTATAAAGACGTAATAGCAACTGATGAAAAATATTTAGATAATCCAAGGAGAGATGATTATTTGTTCCAAAAGTCTGATACCCGGACAATTTCAGCAAATGTTTCTAGTCGTTTTTCAATTCCTCTTCGCACAGTAATATCATTTAATAAAACTCAAATATTTATTCCAATGATGGATGAGAATTTAAATGTTATTAAAAATGCAATTGGTTGGACTTCTGGAGGTATAAATGGTACTTATGCTATAAAGAATAATACTATGAGATTAACTTCAGGTTTGGATTATATGACAAATGGTAACAATGATAATTCAGTTCAAATTCTAGGTTTTAAAATCGGTGCTGATTGGGATTTGTTGAACAATTTAATTTTGAGTATAAAAAGCAACATACGTTTAAATAGAATGAAAGCAAATGATAGTGATGGAATAGATAATGATGATGATGGTAAGGTTGATAATAATGGCGAAATTTGGTCAACTAGTAATTCTGGAACCATGGTAAGCTTGAACTACAGGTTTTAATGGATAAAATTAAAAATTATTTATTTGAACATAGGATAGACCTGGGACTAACAGTAGCATCCATATTATTGACGTGTCTGATGCATTGGTTAGGTTTTTTTGACTTTTTAGAATTGAAGACCTATGATTATAGGTTTAATAATGTTCGTGGTCCTTTGACAGGTTGGAGAGCATCTGATTCCACTATAATTGACCTTGGTAATGATGTTGTTTTAGTCGATGTTGATGATGAAACTTGGCGAATTTTATCTGAAGGGGATATTACATGGCCATACCCCAGAGGAGATATTTGGGCTAAAGTGATTGATAATTTATCTTTAGCTGGTGCAAAAGTAATTGGCTTTGATATACAGTTTGATTCACCAGATGCACGATCTGAATTTCTTAGAGGAGTTAGTGATAATTGGCCTACAGAATTAAGACAGTTCATACCTGGTCATGGAGACGTTATTCTTTCTGATGCTATAAGAAGAGCTCAATTGAATGGTACTAAAATAGTAATGAATACAAAAATGGTTCGTGAGCCTCTAACTACTCCACCTCAGTATATTGCCGAGCCAGTTAAGCTAATTATGGAAGCGAAGCCAAGTACTGGTTTGATAAATGATATTAAAGATATTGATAATTTTTCTAGAGAATATAGTATTGCTGGTTTTTTAGACACTGATTCAATCAGAGAAAATCCATTTTTCACGCTAGGAGTTAGCTGCGCAAAAGAATTTCTTGATATTTCTGACACGAATAAATTACAATGGAACAAGGATGATTTAATATGGTCAATAGGTCCTATTCACATACCAGCTCATGGTAAAACAAATAATTTTTTAGTGAATTATTATGGGCCGCCTTCGGGTTATAAACTAGCAAATACTGATTATCCACCATGGAACACTTTTCAAAGGTTTTCATTACATCAAGTTTTAGATACAAAAGAATTTGATTTACCAGGCAATAATGATATTGATTGGATGAGTCAATTTATGCCAGGAGAGGTTCCCAGTTGGATTCTTAGTCTTGAGAATGAGCTAGAGAGAGTTGAGATGATGAAAGTGATGGAATTGGGAAGATATTTTGATAAAAGTAATTCTCCTTTTTATAATAAAATTGTAATTATTGGAGCATCAGTTGAAGTTCTTCACGATGTTAAATCTACTCCATTTTATAATTATCTTGGCCAGACGCAAGATACTCCGGGTATGGAAACTCATGCAAATGCGATTCAAACAATTTTGCATGAAAATCACCTTTCTGTTTTTGGTGGAAGAGTTACAAGGTTATTGGTTGATGGTAGGTTTTACCCCTTTGCTCATTTTCTTATTATATCAATTCTATGCATTATAGCCTACGTCATATTTAGAAAACTTGACGTGCATCCAATAATTGCAGGAAGTATCATTATATTTGAAATAATAATATATGTTGGAGTAGCGCTAGGTTTATTTGCTAATGATATATGGTGGATGTTCAAAACAGCTCTAATAAATATATTTCCAAAATCATTTAATGAATATTTCTATGATAGTTTACTAGTTAGTTTACCTGATCCTGGTAGTACATATGTAATGCCAATAGTTGCTCCTTTAGCAGGCATTTTTTTAACATATAGTAGTAATGTAATATTTCAGTTTTTACATGAACAAAAAGATAAAAAGTTTTTACGAGAAACGTTTGGAACTTATATCTCTCCAGATTTAATTGATAAAATGTATGAAGATAAACAAGCACCTAAACTTGGTGGAGTTCAAGATTATCACACCGCTTTTTTCAGTGATATCCAAAATTTTTCTACTTTTTCTGAACAACTTGAACCTGAAAAAATGGTAAAGCTTATGAATGAGTATTTAACTGAAATGACTGATATCCTCTTGTTTCATCAAGGGACTTTAGATAAGTATATAGGAGATGCGATTGTTGCATTTTATGGAGCTCCAGCTCCGGTAATAGATCATGAAAAAAAAGCATGCTCAACCGCTTTGATGATGGAGAAAAAATTAGATGAACTTAGAAAAAAATGGAAGGATGAAAATTCTTGGCCTGACATAGTATACCAAATGCAACATAGAATAGGCCTTAATTCTGGACAAATGGTAACTGGGAATATGGGTTCAGAAATGAGGATGAATTATACGATGATGGGCGATACAGTTAACTTAGCAGCTAGATTAGAACCTGCTGCAAAGCAGTATGGTGTATATATTTTTGTTGGTGAAAAGGTCTATGAAGCTTCAAGTGATGAGTATGTTTTTCGCTTTTTAGACTTTTTGAGCGTGAAGGGAAAGAATATACCTATCAAAGGATATGAATTAATCCAACGTAAAGATAAAATTAATAAAAATTCTATTGAGTTAATTGAAGTATTTGAAAAAGGTTTAGATTATTATTTTAATCAAGAATGGACAGATGCATTAAAAATATTTGAAAAATCTGCTAAGCTTGAAAATAATTTTCCGGGAAGAAACACAAACCCTTCAAAAGTTTTTATAGAAAGATGTAATTATTTTAAAGAAAATCCTCCAGAACCTAATTGGGATGGTGTTTGGAAAATGACAACTAAATAAAGGTATTTATTTTTAGATATGAAGCAAAAAGGTCACATAATTTGGATAGATGATGAAATACATCATTTAAAACCACATATATTATTTTTAGAATCAAAAGGTTATAAAGTAACAACGGCAACTAATGGTAATGATGCAGATATTTTAAATCAAAAAAATAGGTTTGATTTAGCTCTCTTAGATCAAAATATGCCAGGTATAGATGGTATAGATACACTAAAAAGAATTAAATCCCATCGTGAATCTATGCAAGTTATTATGATTACAAAGTCTGAAGATGAATGGCTTATGGATGAGGCAATTTCTCAACAAATAAATCAATATTTAATAAAACCTATAAGTCCAAATCAAGTTTTTATAGCTTGTAAACAGATACTTGAGAAAAGTAAAATTATTGAAGATAAAACTTCTTCAGAATATCTTCAAGATTTTCAAAAGATAAACCAAGAAATTAATTTTATATCATCCTTGGATGAATGGTGGAAGTTGTATTTGAGAATAGTAAAATGGCAAATAAAGTTTGAACAGCATACTGATTCAAGTTTACAAAATATTTTATTAGATCAAATGCAAGCTTGCAATAAGCAATTTTCGAATTATATAGAAAATAATTATGAATTATTATTAAAAAATGAAAACCAAAAAATTTTTAGTCCTGGGGTATTTAAAAAACATGTACAGCCAAGTTTAGATAAACAGAATAAGGTTTGTCTTATTATTATTGATTGTATGCGTTGTGATCAGTTGCTATATATATACTCTTATTTAGAATCATTGTTTGAAGTAGAATTATCATATCATTTGTCATTGCTTCCTTCAGCTACATCTTTTTCAAGAAACGCTATTTTCTCAGGATTATTTCCTGATGAAATGATTAATAAATATCAAAAGCTGAAAGAATTATTTTTACATAATGAAAATGGTCTTAATAAGTATGAAAATGATTTTTTAATTGATCAATTAAGTAGATTGGATATAAAAGATAAAAAAGTCCATTATCATAAAATTTGGGCTAAAGATGAAGGTAATAGATTTAGCAAAAAGATAAATGATTATTTAGATAAAGATGTACTGGCGCTGGTTGTTAATTTTGTTGATATGCTTGCTCATGATAGTTCAAAAATGGAAGTTCTTAAAGAAATTATTCCTGATGAGTCAGGTTATAGAAGTACAGTAAAATCATGGGTTAAACATTCTTGGTTTAATAGGGTTTTGAAAACATTAAGCCAAAGTAATTTTGATGTTATAATAACTAGTGATCACGGAAGTGTAAAAGTGAATAAAGAGATAATGGTTTCTGCTGATAAAGATGCATCTAGTGGTGTCAGATATAAATATGGACGCAATCTTAATACTCGAAATAAAAACGTAATGAAAATTGATAACCCTAAAAGTTTTAAGTTGCCTGTTTTTGGTCCACAGTTTAATTACTTAATTGCTAAAAATGATTCATATTTTCTTTATCCAAATGAGGCTAATAAATATAAACAAAAACTTCAAAACTCATTTCAGCATGGCGGTATTTCATTGGAAGAAATGTTAATTCCAGTTGTCCGGATGAAAGGAATTAGTTAGGCATGGAAATTTTATGTGATTCAGTTGAAGAAACAAAACGTTTTGCTTTTGACTTTGCAATGAAAATTGAAAGAGGAACTGTGATTTCATTAAATGGTCATTTGGGCGCTGGAAAAACAACATTTGCTCAAGGTTTTGCTAAAGGTATGGGTGTAAAACAGCATGTTGGTTCACCTACTTTCAAATTAGTAAGTGAATATATTGGTAATAAAATGAATCTTTATCATGTAGACTGTTATCGTTTAAATGGGGTTGCTGATTTTTTAAATATGGGTGGGGAGACATTATTGTTACCTGAAAATGGTGTGTGTTTATTTGAATGGGCTAGTATTATAGAAGAGATATTACCTGAAAATGTAATTAAAATTGATTTTACTAGATTTAAAGACCACCCTGAAAGACGTCGTCTAAATATATTTGGTTTTGTAGATGAATAAAAAGAAGGATATTATATCAATTGAAACTTCATCTAATGTTTGTGGAATATCTTTTATTTCTAATGGTGAGTGTATTAAAACTATTGAGGAAGATAGCGATAGAAAGCATGTTGAAAAAATTCCTCTCTTTTTTCAAGAAATACAAAAAGAAATTGGATTTAATTTATCTGAAATTAGTGCGATAGCAGTCAGTAATGGACCAGGATCCTTTACTGGGCTTAGAATTGGATTAAGTTTTGCTAAAGGTTTAGCCTTTTCTCATAATTTACC
>CACEHW010000034.1 GCA_902559415.1 uncultured Fidelibacterota bacterium | reverse complement strand
GATATGGCTTAGATTATAATCAAAGATTTAGGAACTTAGATTCAATATATAAGTTATAAACATCACATAAGTGATATTGAGGAAAAAATGGACGATAAGAAAAAACCAAATAACGAAAATAAAAAAAATGAAAAATTAGAATTCCAATGGAAAAAAGCTGGCAAAACTAGTTTTATTTGGATTACAATAATTTTAGTCACAGTGTATTTTTCTAGTGTTTTATCTGAAAATAGAAATAATGAAGTAGAGATAGAATTTACTGAGTATAAAAGCTATTTGAATGAAGGTGCGATTAAAAAGGCGGTTATTATTAACAAAACATTCTATGGGGAATTTAAAGATAATCAAACAATTGATACCCCGTTGGGTATTCGAGATGATATAACAAAATTTAGGTTAACAATGCCATTTATTGATCGTGAAATAACTGAAGAATGGGATGCGGCTGGTTTAGAATATAGTTTTCAAGAAAAAAGCATAGATTGGACTGGCTACTTTTTAAATATGCTACCCTGGATTTTGCTTATTGGATTTTGGTTTTTTATGCTTCGCAGAATGCAAGGTGGTGCTGGAGGCATGGGCAACATATTTAAATTTGGGAAAAGTAAGGCATCTTTATGGACTTCTGATCAGCCTAGAGTCACATTCAAAGATGTTGCTGGTTGTGAAGAGGCTAAAGAAGAACTAAAAGAAGTGATAGAGTATTTAAAAAGTCCTAAAAGATTTCAAAAGCTCGGCGCTAAAGTCCCTAAGGGAGCTCTTTTAGTTGGTCAACCAGGTACCGGAAAAACTCTTATGGCTAGAGCCATTGCAGGAGAAGCTGGTGTCCCATTCTACAGCTTGAGTGGTGCTGATTTTGTAGAAATGTTTGTTGGTGTAGGTGCATCTAGAGTGCGTGATTTATTTGAACAAGCAAAAAAAAGTACACCATGTATTATTTTTATCGATGAACTTGATGCAGTTGGAAGACAAAGAGGTGCTGGAATTGGTGGAGGTCATGATGAACGGGAGCAAACACTAAATGCATTACTTGTTGAGATGGATGGTTTTGATAACAACAATAATATAATTGTAATTGCTGCAACCAACAGGCCTGATGTCCTTGATGCTGCATTATTGAGACCTGGTCGTTTTGATAGACAGATAATTGTAGATGTACCAGATTATAAAGGTCGCTTAGGAATTTTGCAGGTTCATACAAAAAAAGTTGTTTTAAATAAGAGAAAAGTAGATTTGAAATCACTTGCCAAAGGTACTCCAGGAATGGTTGGAGCTGATTTAGCAAATATTGTAAATGAAGCTGCTTTACTTGCTGCTCGAGACAAAAAACGTTCTATTGATATGGATGATTTTGAAGAGGCAAAAGATAAAGTGATGATGGGTGTTCAAAGGAAAAGTATGGTTTTAACTGATGAAGAAAAAGAAACTACTGCATACCATGAAGCTGGTCACGCTATTGTCGCAATGAAAACTGAAGGTGCAGACCCAGTACATAAGGTTACAATTATTCCAAGGGGAAGAGCTCTTGGAGTAACCATGCAATTACCAATGAATGAGAAACACGGATACTCCAAACCTTATGTTGATGGTCGTTTAGCTATTTTGATGGGTGGCCGAGCAGCAGAAATGCTGATATTTAATGAAATGACTACTGGAGCTGGTAATGATATTGAACAGGCAACTCAAATTGCTAGAAAAATGGTAACTGAATGGGGAATGAGTGAATCATTAGGCCCAATGACATTTGGTAAAAAAAATGAAGAAGTATTTTTAGGTAGAGAAATTCAATCCCAGAGAGATTACAGTGAGAGTACTGCCAGAATGATTGATGAGGAGATTGCAAAAATTATTAGAGAAGCTCAGAAAATATCTGAAGAAATTCTTATTGACAATAAAGATCTACTACACAGTATGGCAAAATCCTTATTGAAACATGAGACAATTGATGCAAAAGATATTCAGAAACTTTTAGAGGGTAAAAAAATCATACGGAGGAAACCTAGCGTTAAAAGTTCAAAGTCCTCTAATGGTAAAATTAAATCAAGTTTAGTAGGTTCATCTGCAGCTAAGACTAATAGTAACTTGTAATCATTAAAATCGTTATGGCTGCCAGATTAATTTGAGGTATTAAGTATAAATATATATCAATTTAAAGATTGGTTATCAAGCCCATCTAATATTCTTATAATGGGAGTATTAAATGTTACTCCTGACTCTTTTAGTGATGGCGGACAGTTTGATGAAATCGATTCTGCGATTTTACATGTTGATAAAATGTTAAAAAATGGCGCAGATATTATTGATATTGGTGGTGAGTCAACAAAGCCAGGTAGTGAACCAGTATCCGATAATGAAGAATTAAAAAGAATTATTCCTATAATTAAAGCTGTAAAGAACGAATACAAAGATATATTAATATCAGTAGACACGTACAAGTCAAGTGTGGCAAAAAAGGCTATTGAAGCCGGCGCTGATTTTGTAAATGACATTAGTGGATTAACTTTCGATTATGAAATGGTTTCTTTGTTAGCTCAAAGTGATATTCCAGTGGTAATAATGCACATTAATGGAAAACCAAAAACTATGCAAAAAAAGATTTTTTATTCTGACTTAATTTCTGATATGAAAAAATTTTTTATTAAACAGTGTGATTATGCAATTAATTCTGGCATTAAAGAAAGCAATATTATTATAGATCCAGGTATAGGGTTTGGAAAAACATTCGATCATAATTTTACACTTTTAAAAAGACTTAAAGAGTTTGGGGATTTAGGATTTCCTATATTAATAGGGCCAAGTAGAAAAGCATTTATTGGAGATGTATTGAATTTGCCTTCAAATAAAAGAGTGGAAGGTACAATTGCTACTATCGTTGCAGGTATTTTAAATGGTGCAAATATCATTAGAGTGCATGACGTAAAAGAAATAAAAAGGGCAACAATCGTAACTGAAAAAATATTGAAAGCCAGATGATAGATCTTTTTAAAATTGGATTTATTAAAGTATCATTAATTGATATTATTGATATTTTATTAGTGACATGGATTTTTTATAAAGTATATCAATATTTTAAAGAGACTAGAGCGGGACAGATGCTCATAGGGTTAATTATCCTTTTAATAGCTTCTTTTTTATTTAATGCATTTGGAATTAGTGCTACTTCATGGCTTATAAATCAATTTCAGACAATATGGGTAGTCGCTTTTGTAATACTTTTTCAGCCTGAAATCCGTAGGTTATTAATCTATGTAGGGCAAACAAGGTTTTTTAGGACAATTTTCAGAGTAGGTACATCGCGTTCACTCGAAGCAATTGTCGAAGCTTCATTGCAACTAAGTAAAAATAGATGTGGTGCCTTAATTGTTGTTCAAAGAGAAACTGGCTTACGAATTTATAAAGAAACGGGTACATCTATCAAAGGAGAAGTAACATCAGGATTATTACTATCAATTTTCAATCCTGGATCTCCTTTACATGATGGCGCTGTGATTTTACAAAATACACTCGTCGAAGCTGCTGGTTGTATTTTACCTCTTACAGAAAGTGACATGATAGCACCTGATATGGGTACTAGGCACAGAGCTGCATTGGGACTAACAGAAGAAACAGATGCGATTGTAATTGTTGTCTCTGAAGAGCGTGGTGCTATAGCAGCTGCCGAAGATGGAAGATTTGCAAATTTAGATATGGACGAAATGACGCTTAGACGTTTTTTAAATGAAAGGCTTTTTATATCATCTGGGGATTAATTATCTAGCTAAATAACTAAATCAGGCGTAGTAAATTAATAGATGGAAATATCTGAAATAAAAGAAGCTTTCTTTGTAGCTAATCAAAAATATTCTTCTCTCAGGGGGTATCTTTGATTTAGAATCATTAAGCATTAACCTTAATAATCTTAAGTCAAAAACTTCAACCCCTAACTTCTGGGATGATAATTTAAAAGCCTCTGCAGTTTTAAAAAAAATTTCAAGGATCGAAAAAGAAATAGATACTTGGAATGAGATTGATGAAAACAAAAGTGATATAGAAGTTTTATTTGAGCTTCAAGCTGAGGGTGAAATTTCAATTGATGATCTTATTATCGAAGTTGAAAGATTTAATAAAAAAATTGAAGATCTAGAGCTCAAAATGATTTTAGGCAAAGAAGAAGATGTTCAAGATGCTATTATGACTATTCATCCAGGTGCTGGTGGAACTGAGAGCCAAGATTGGGTTCAAATGCTTTATCGCATGTATGGTCGATGGGCAGAAAAGAAAGGATTTAATTTTTCCATAATAGATTTTCAGGCGGGTGATGAAGCTGGTATTAAAGAAGTCACATTTGAAGTTAAAGGTGAGTATGCTTATGGGTTAGCAAAAGCTGAGTTTGGTGTTCACAGGATGGTAAGAATTTCTCCATTTGATTCTAATAGTAGAAGACACACATCATTTGCTTCTGTTTATGTTTACCCATCTGCAGATGAATCTATAGAAATCGATATAAACCCTAGTGATCTTCGTATTGATACCTACAGAGCAAGTGGGGCTGGTGGTCAACATGTAAATAAAACAGATTCTGCAGTTCGAATAACTCACCTTCCAACAAATATTGTCGCTCAATGTCAAAATGAAAGATCTCAACACAAAAATAAAAATCAAGCGATGAAACTATTAAAAGCACGGCTTTATCAATTAGAAATTGATAAAGAAAAAGAAAGGCAAAAAGATTTAGAAGATAAAAAAAAGGACATTGCTTGGGGAAGTCAGATTCGTTCCTATGTTTTTCATCCATATAACCTAGTTAAAGATCACCGGACAAAAGAAGAAACAGGAAATATTCAAGCCACGATGGATGGAGATTTGGATATTTTTATAAGATCGTATCTACTAGGACAGATGGACCAAGTTGGATTGTAAATTGAAAGGAAAATAATTATGCCAGATAAAAATAACAGTATTAAGCAGATTATTGAGTTTAGGGTAGAAAAATTAAATAAATTAAGAGAGTTGGGTGTAGAACCATATCCACATAAATATGAACCTAGTCATAAAAGTATAGAAATTATAAGTAATTTTAATGAGCTTGAGAATCAAAATGTTTGCGTTGCGGGTAGAATAATGGCTTTAAGAAAAATGGGAAAAGCATCTTTTGTCCAGGTGAAAGACAACCAAGGTAAGATTCAAATTTTTATAAAAAAAGATAATGTTAGCGAAGATGTTTATGACGTATTTAATTTAATGGATATCGGAGATTTCATTGGTGTAAATGGTTTTGTTTTTAAAACTAAAGTAGGAGAAATATCAATATCTGCTGAAAAGTTTACAGTATTATCAAAAAGTATTAGACCATTACCAATTGTTAAAGAAAAAGATGGCGAAGTATATGATGCTTTTAAGGATAAAGAACTTAGATATAGAAATAGACATTTAGATTTAATTGTTAATGATGAAACTAGGGAGACATTCATAAAAAGAACAAAAATTGTAAATGAAATTAGGAATACGCTTAACTCAAAGCAGTTTTTAGAGGTAGAAACTCCAGTTCTACAACCTATTTATGGAGGCGCAAATGCAAGACCATTTACAACTCATCATAATGCACTTGATCAAAAATTATTTCTTAGAATTGCAGATGAACTATATTTGAAACGATTAATAATTGGTGGTTTTGAAAAAGTTTATGAAATGTCAAAAGATTTTAGAAATGAAGGAATGGATCGTAATCATAATCCAGAATTTACAATGTTAGAATTTTATTGGGCTTATGCAGATTATCAAGATTGCATGCATTTGGTTGAAGAATTGATTCGTAATGCAGCAAAAACAATAGGTGGCCTCAAGATCAAATGGGGTGAGTTTGAAATAGATCTTTCACAAAAATTTGAAAAAAAATCATTTTATAAGTTATTAGAAGAAGCTACTGGTTCTGATTTATCTAAAATAACTAAAAATGAAATGTTAGAGTTATGTGATGTTAATAGCATAAAAATTGATAAAAATAGTAATATTGGACAAATTCTTGATGCACTAATGAGTAATCTAGTTGAACCAAAATTAATTAATCCTACTTTTGTGATTGATTATCCTAAATCTATTTCTCCATTGGCCAAATTAAAAAGAGATGGAAGTAAAGATATTGTAGAAAGGTTTGAATTATTCATTGGAGGATCAGAATTTGCTAATTCTTTTTCTGAACTAAATGATCCCCTAGATCAAAGATCTCGGCTTGAAGAGCAGTCTAAATTAAAAGACCAAGGTGATGAAGAAGCCCAGCCTATAGATGAGGAATTTATTAAGGCTATGGAAATTGGGATGCCTCCAACTGGTGGTGTTGGTATAGGTATAGATAGATTAGTAATGCTACTTACAAATAATCGTTGGATCAGAGACGTAATATTATTTCCTACTATGAAATCAGAAAAAGAATAAAAATGAATTTATATCTGCAGTTTGCTCTGCGATATTTTTATAAAAAAGATGATAGGAGTTTTTCTTCTAACGCTATAAATCTTGCTATTATAGGATTAGCAATAGGGGTGTTTTCACTTTTAATGACCATAAGTGTAATTAATGGTTTTGAAGAAGTGCTATCTAATAAAATTATAAGAGTTGATGGAAAAATTCGATTAAAAACTATTTTAGGTAGTCCCATTAAGGAATCAGAAGGTTTAGACTCCTTAATTATTAATTCAAATTCTGAAATTAAAATAAAACCTTACATTAGAGGGTCAGCTGTAGTATTTAAAAATAAAATGACCGAAGCTATTATTCTAGAAGGCGTTGATTATTTAAAAGATTACAATGGAATAGGTATTGGAGGAAGATATATTAAAGACGATGAAATTATCATAGGTAATTCTTTGGGTAATAATATTGATTTAGATTCCAATGAAATTTTAATGATAGCTCCTTTAAGTGATTTTGAAGGTAATCCAATGAGTTTAAGGTATAATAAATTACTCGTTAAGGGGAAGTTTAAAACTGGTATGGATGAGTATGACAAGAGTTTAGCTTATGTAAATATCAAGACTGCTCAGAAATTATTTAATATGAGGGGTATGGTTAGTGGTTATATTATTAATTCCAATGGTGATTTAGATTTTTTAATTAATGACTTAAATGAAACAATTAATTATCCTTATTTTTTAGAAAGCTGGAGAGATAGACATCAAATTATCTTTCAATGGATAAATACTCAAAAAATACCAATTATCATAATATTTGGTTTAATCGCTTTAGTTGGGGTTATTAATATTTTGGCTACTATTTCTTTAATGATTAATGAAAAAAGTGCTGAGATAGCTATTTTAGGCGCTCAAGGTTTTCAAAAAAATCAAATAAGAAAAATATACTTATTGCAAGCAGGGATAGTTGGTTTAATTGGTAGTCTTCTTGGGTCTTTTGCTTCATTGTTTTGCATTTATTTTCAAAATAAATATAAAATAATATCATTACCTGAAGAAGTTTATTTTATGGATAGTCTTCCAGTTTCTTTTTCGTATAGCATATGTATAATAGTTATAATAATGACTTTTTTTGTTTCAATTTTTTCTGGGCTATTACCGACCAGATCTATTTTTAAATATAAAGTTTCAAACCTTTTAGCAAAAGAATGAATTTATATTATCATATTGCAAAACAATTTTTCTTTTCACTAAACGACATTGGTAAAATTACAAAGAAAATTTCAATCATTGGAATAGGATTAGGTTCGTTTGCTCTAATTATATCTATATCAGTCTTAAATGGTTTTGAGCAAAAATTAGATGAAAAGATTAGTAATTTTGATGGTCACATTAGGATATCTGGATTAGAGCAAAAATTTGATATTTCAGAAATAGAATTACTCGAAGGCATAGTCTCCACTTCATTCAGCTTAGATAGAAAAGGCATTATTAATCATTCCTCTGACAAGTCAGTTGTAATATTTAAACAAGTAGATTACAATAAAATTAAAAGTTTTTATAAAGTTCCTTTTGCAGGAAATAATCCAAATGAAAATGAAATTTTAATTGGAAATGACGTAGCTGCCAGACTTGGTATTAGAGTAGGAGATGAAGTGATTATATCTTCACCGCTAGATAATGGTTCTTTTTTAGGGTTTCCCCCGGCTATAAAAACAAAAGTCAGTGGAATTTTTTACAGCAAAATTTTAGATTATGATAATAAATATATATTTATCTCAAATAATATTGGTAAAAAGTTGTTTCATAATATTTCTAACCTTAAATCACTAGATGTAAAAGTGAAAAATTCTTTAGAAATAGATTCTATAAAAAAACGGTTAGTAAGTTTATTAGGTACTGGCAAAACAATTGAATCATGGAGAGATAGAAACTCCGCACTGGTAAGTGCCATAGAAATGGAAAAAATAGGCTCGATATTTGTTTTAAGTCTTATAATCTTAGTTGCATCATTCAGTATGTCATCAACTTTATCTTTAATAACTATAAAAAAAATAAAGGATATTGGAATACTGAGGCTTTTAGGAATGAAATTAGGTGATATAAGGAAAATAATAATTTTTCAAAATTTGATAATCGGGCTAAAAGGTCTGTTTTGGGGCATGGTTATTGGATCTGGATTGGTATCTTTTCAGAATTTTTTTAATATTATTTCTTTGCCTAGTGATATATATGCTATGGAAACATTACCAATGATATTGACATCTGAAGATATTGGGATAGTTTTTTTTATAAATGCTTTAATTATTATAATCGCTGGTATTTTTGGTGGTAAGAAATATTTAAAACATGACCCCTTGGAGCTTCTTAAATGGGTGAAGTAATTCTTAGTTCAAAAAACTTAGTCAAAACATATAGAAACGGGAAAGATCGTTTGATTGTTTTAGACGGTATAAATATAAATATTGTATCTGGATCAATTAATACAATTGTAGGTGAATCTGGTTCTGGAAAATCTACTTTACTAAATGTTCTGAGCTCGCTTGATAGTTTTGACCAGGGAGACTTGGTAATAGATGGCAAAGATATAAAGTCTCTTTCTGAAGAAGGTCTTTCCAAATTTAGAAATAGGACTATTGGATTTATATTTCAGTTTCATCATTTACTCCCTGATTTTACAGTAAATGAAAATATATTAATGCCAATTTGGATAAAGTCTGGTTATAAAAAAAACCAAGAATCTCTAAATCTATTAGATGATTTTGGACTTATTAAATTAAAAGATAAGTACCCTAATGAGATTTCTGGAGGTGAAAGACAGCGAGTTGCAATTATTCGAGCAATTATAAATAACCCTAAAATTATTTTCGCTGATGAGCCCTCTGGTAATTTGGATGAAAAAAACTCAATAAAATTAATTGACCTTTTTAAGACAATTAACAGAGATTATGGTACAACTATTTTATTAACTACTCATAATCCGCAGATAGCCAGTATTGGGAGTAAAGTTTTTGAATTAAAATCAGGTGAACTGAAAGAGAAGTAAGATGAAAAAGAATTTTTCGAAAAAATTGCAAGCTATTTTAAAGCTAGCTAAGGAAGAAGCAATACGTTTAGGACATTCCTATGTAGGCTCTGAGCATTTACTAATTGGATTATTAAAAATAAAATCAGGTGTTTCTTATAAAATATTTGAGTTGTACGATGTAAATGTTAAATCTATAGTTAAAATGATAGAAGATTTAATAAGTGGTACAGAAAGTACCATGGCGTTGGGTCATTTACCTCTAAGCATGAGAGCTGAAAGAGTTTTAAAAAATGCTTATCTTGAAGCCTCTTCACGTAATAGCAATGTAGCTGATGATGAACATTTACTCCTTGCAATGCTTAGAGAAAAAGAAGGTATTGTTTATGAAGTCTTGAACTCACTTGATCTTGATTTTGATACAGTTTGTGAATTGGTTGATGGTGAAAACTCTGATGGTGAAGATCTATATGGTATTGATGATAATAAAAGTGAAGAAAAAACGCCAACTTTAGACCACTTTTCTAGAGACATTACTCAATTAGCAATGAAGGGTAAGCTAGATCCAGTTATTGGCCGTGAAAAAGAAATTGAGAGAGTCGCTCAAGTTTTAGCCAGAAGAAAAAAAAATAATCCTGTACTTATTGGCGAGCCAGGAGTTGGTAAGACTGCTATTATAGAAGGCCTAGCCCAGCGAATAGTTCAAAAAACTGTCCCTAGATTATTGCATAATAAGAGGATCCTATCTCTTGATCTAGCGGCATTAGTCTCTGGTA
>CACEHW010000033.1 GCA_902559415.1 uncultured Fidelibacterota bacterium | reverse complement strand
ACTCACGGCCAATGGCTTAAAAGACCATTACCGTGGTTCTCTAAGTTCCTAACATACTGGTACTTAAAGAATTGGTATTTGTTTTTTTCAAATTTACAACTTAATCTGAAATTAATATTTTGATTTAATTGACAAGTATTTTTATAAATTATTTTCGTTTAATGAAGTTCATATGTAAAATTATTTTATGTATTAAAATTTTAGCTTTTTTATCTTGTTTTAAAATTCAACATAGTGAAAAGTTACAAATTCTATTTATAGGTGGAAGTAGGCCTGAACCTAATACTAGCCACAATGGTTTTATTAATTATCATAAACTAAAGCCTAATTTTATGCGAAATAATATGAAAATAATTTTTAGCTCAAATATTGATGATTTGAATAAAGAAGTATTATCTAAATATGATGCAGTGATAATGTACATAAGTGCAAGCAATGATAAACCTGAACGAATAAAAGCTTTAATTGAATATGTAGAAGAGGGTGGAGGTCTAGTTGCGTTACATAATACCAGTGGAGCTTTTGATGGGGATGAAGATTTTATTAGCTTGATTGGAGGTCAATTTGATAGGCATGGCAGTGGGAGATTTACTGCAAAGATTGTTACTAATAAAGAGACACACCCTGCCTTAGGTGGAATAAGTGAGTTTGAAGTTTGGGATGAAACATATGTTCATAAAAATCTAAATAAAGATAGAATTGATTTGATGGTTAGGGATGAAAATGGTCGTCAAGAGCCTTGGACTTGGGTAAGGAATCAAGGTAATGGGCGAATTTTTTACTCAGCCTATGGACATAATGGAGCTGTTTGGGAAAATTTTAATTTTCAAAAGTTAGTTACCTCAGCAACTATTTGGGCTTCAAATAAAAAAGTAAGTGTTAATCTAAATATTCCAGAACTTACATATACCTCCGATGTAGATAATCTATTATACAATTATGAAGATAGAAAAACTCCACAGTTTATTCAAGATAAGCTAAGTCCTGAGCAGTCATCTAGTTGCTTAATTTTACCCGATGGTTTTGAGGCACAATTATTTGTTCATGAACCTGAAATAGTAAATCCCATCGATATGACTTGGGATGATAGGGGTCGAATGTATGTAGCCGTAACAAATGACTATCCATATATTAAAGAAAATGGGAATGATAAAATTATTATATGTGAAGATAAAGATGGAGATGGTAAAGCTGATAAGTTTACCACTTTTGCAGAGGGGTTTAGTCTATTTACAGGAATGTGTTGGGTGAATGGGGGTATAATTTTAGCACAAGCCCCTGATATGTTTTTTTTAAAAGATACTGATGGAGATGATAGAGCTGATGTTATCAAAAAAATTAATAGTGGTTGGGGAATAGGCGATACTCATGGAGGGCCTTCAAACTTAAAATATGGATTTGATAATAAAATTTATGGATGCTTGGGTGGAGGAGGATTTACTAGAGATAAGGATCGGTTCAGTGCTGCGATTTGGCGTATGGGAGTTAATGGTGAAGATGTTACCTTGATAAGTAATCTCAGTGGTAATAGCTGGGGGCTAGGCATATCTGAAGATTTTGAATTATTTGCTTCATCAGCAAATAAAGTTCCAGCTTTGCACATTCATGTTCCTTATCCATATTTCGATGCAGTTGGCCTTAAAAAAGAACCTGCACTCCAAATATTTGATTATTCTACGTTTTACCCTGTCACTGTTACAAGACAAGGCGACCATTTTGGTTCATATACGGCTGCTGCTGGTTTTGATATATATACAGCACGATCTTTTCCAGAAAGGTTTTGGAATAAAACGGCTTTTGTAGGTGCTCCAACTGGGAAATTACTTGGGAGCTTTCAATTAAAAGAAGACGAAGAGGGAAGTTATACAGCAGAAAATGAAGGTAGTTTTGTTGCAAGTTTTGATGAAAGAACAGCACCTATTCAAGGTAAAACTGGTCCTGATGGCAATATATATATGATTGATTGGAATAATCTAATTATGATGCACGGGGGACATTTAGAAAACCCTCTTCGAGATAAATCACATGGTCGTATTTACCGTATAACTCATAAAGATAGTAAAAAATTTCATGGTTTGAATTTGAGAAATGTAGATACTGGAGAATTGATAAATATATTAAATCATGATAATATGTTTTGGCGAATGATGGCACAACAAAAATTGGTTCAAGGTAAAAAATATGATGCAATACCTTCTTTGATAAATTTAACTAAGAGTAAGACTGTAGATGGTATTGGTTCTAATCCAGCTGTCATTCATGCTTTATGGACTTTACATGGTTTAGGTCAATTAGATGGATCAAATGATGAAGCAATATCTGCAGCAAAAACGGCTTTGTATCATCCTAGTCCTATGGTACGTAAAAATGCTGTTCAAGTTTTACCGAAAACAAATGAAAGTGCTAAGCTACTTATTGATATGCTCGGAGAACAGAATTTTAATACTTTACGACATATACTATTAAGGTTGTCAGTCATGCCGAAAAATAATGAATTTGGGGGAATAATATACAAGTTAAAGAATGAGATTGAAGGAATGAAAGCACTTCAAGCACCATATAACTTAGCTTTGATTCGTCATGGATCTAACCTTGCTGAAAAATTAATTGGCGAAGGCCCTGCTCGAAATAAAAAAGATGAAAATGCTAAAAACCAAATTCAAAATAAACCGCAAAATATTTTAAAAAATCCATCTTTTGAAGAAGTTGAAAATGGGATTCCTAAGGATTGGGTTGCTAAAGTACATTATGGTAAGGCTAGTTTAAATAGTGACTCTTCAATTGCAAGAACTGGTAAATATTCCGGTAAAATAAAATCAAAAATGGGAGGTGGAGCGGAGCTTCATATTGTTCCATATTTGGAAGCTGGAGAATATCTTTTAAGTGGGTGGATTAAAACAGAAGGAATTGAAGGTAATAATGGTGTGCTTTTGAAAGCAGAAGGTAGTGGCATGAAAGCAAAAGAGTCTCCAAAACTCAAGGGTACTAATGAAGATTGGCAAAAACTTCAATTGAACTTTAAGGTAGACTATGATAGTGGTGTTTTAATTTATTGCCTTTTTGGAGCTTGGGCTGAGGCAAAAGGCACTGTTTGGTTTGATGATATGGAGTTACTACAATTGACTTCAGATAAAGTAGTGCCAAAAGTTGTAGAAGTTGAATCTTTAATTGCTAAAGAAGCTTTTAAGGAAGGAGCAGATTCTATAATTCGTTTAGCTAAACTAATTAATAAAAGAGAAGAAAAATTCACCATTCCATTTCTGGAGGGATTAACTGAACTAGAAAATATTAATTTTGATGATAAGCAAATAAAATTATTAAAAGATATAGTAGTCGATGCCTCTCCAAAAAATAAAATGGCTTATGCAATTTTTGGATCTAACAATAATATTGATCTTGGTTTAAGCAAATTAGCAACAACTATAAAGGGGTTTGAAGTTGAATTATTAATTGGCGATCCTATGAAAGGTAAAGAATATTCAAAATCATGTGTAGGATGCCACGGTAAAAATTTCTCAGGTTTGATCTCTGAGCGCTCTCCCTCTTTACCTCAATTGTCAAATTGGTATATGCAAGGGCAGTTACAAAAATATAAACAAAATATTTTAGGATATAAAGTCGAAGATTCTGATGGTTACTCAATGAGTACCTTAATGAAGGATTATAGTAATCAACAAATTGCAGATATGGTTTCTTATATTAAAACATTTCAACCAAGAAAACAGTTAAACACGCTACATGGTGATCTAGAAAATGGCAAAATAGAATATCAATTAAATTGTATGGCTTGTCATCAAAAAAATGGTAAAGGTAATAAACAGTTGTTCGCGCCAAACTTAGTTGGTCTCTCTGATATATATATTGTTAATCAACTTATTAAATACAGGGACGGAATTCGTGGAAGTGGTAATGGCGATAAACATGCTAAAGTGATGCAATTATTTGCAAAAAATCTTAAAAATGAGACTGTAATGAAAGACATTGCCTCTTATATAATTTCGCTACAAGAATGAGTCTAGCAAAAGTAAGAATATAATTGGATATATATAAAAAAATTAAAGTATTTGTCGGTCTAGTTTTTCTTTGTTTTTCATTTTTACAGATCAATGATCCAGATTATTTTTATTGGGTATCCATTTATTTATTAACATCTTTATTTACTTTTCATTCAATATATAAAACTAATAAATATGTGAGATTTCTTTCAGGTTTTTATCTTTTATTAAGCTTAAGTCTTATATATAAAGGGTCGGATAATGAAGTTATAATGTATATTTTCCCTGAGAATACTAATGAAGTATTTGGTCTAATGTTGTGCTCAATATGGTTGTATTTTTTGCCGAGTATAAATAAAAATATGGATTAATATTAAAATCCTTCTTCATGTGTTTTTTATGAGAAAAAAATATATTGGTTAATGAGATATGACAAAAAATAAAATCTATTACATATTAGTATTTCAATCCATGATCATCTATTCTTCAAGTGCCATCTATTATGAATCCTATATTTGGCTTATAGGTTCTTTATGGTATGTTTACTATATATGGAAGTGGTACCCCATATGGAATTAATACTAATCTATACACATTATAAGAGTACTTAACAGTAAAACCTACATCTGTGGGTGTGTAGGTAGTGTTTTTAATTACATGGTTGCTGTACGCTTTATATTTCTATCTTGAATCCAATTTTTCAAATACCATGATGATGCTGGGAATTCGTCGTTTAGTTTATTCATTTTATCATTTAAAAAATTGCGAAAACGATTTATCTTAGTTAAATATTTTGAGTTATCAATAAGGTTATTTAATTGGAAAGAGTCATTTATGTTATCAAAAAATAATTCTTTACGTGGTAAATCTTTTGAACCTCTATAAATAGCATAAGTATATTTTTTATCTCGAATTGCTCTCCACTCATGACCATCTTCCCAGATTGCACATGCTCCAGTATTCATTAAAAATGCGAATAAAGGTTCGTCAAATGCTTTTTCCTTAAGTACCAAGCTTAGATCAGTCCCTTCTACTTCTTTGGGTATTTCAACATCAACCAATCCTAAAATTGTCGGCATTATATCAACAGTTGATAACAAAGTGTCCAATTTGAGCCCAGAAGATAATTTGTCTCTCCATTGTATCAGAAATGGAACTCTAATAGATTCTTCATAAAAAATATTTTTTTTCATTCTACCATGGGAGCCAAACATTTCACCATGGTCAGAAGTAAAAATAATAATTGTATTATCTATAATTCCCGCGTCTTCAATTGCAGAGATTAATTTACCAAAATTACAGTCTAAATTTGTAGTCATGGCATAATAAACACGCATCCACTCAGCAACGAGGTCTTTTGTTTTATGTTCATTAGACCAACTATCGCCATATGGATCTAAAATATTTGAGTAATTTTTTGATGGCCCTAATTTTTTAGATTTGAATAAATCATAATAAGTTTTTGGTACATTATTTTTTTCCCATGGGTCATGGGGAGTCCCATAGCTCAAAGTAAGATAAAATGGATTTTCATCATCTTTATATTTCTTGATATAATCAATGGCTAAATTAGTTTGAGCATCAGGTTCGTAAGTATTTTTTTTGTGAAATATTTTTTTCTTTGAATTTAAATGATAATAAGTGCCATAATATGTGTGGTGAAAATTATAAGCAGCCCAATAACCATCAAATCCTAACCTATCTGCTCCAACCGGAATATGTGAGTTGTTAACATCCTCATGGTTACCAAGTTGATTTGAATAAAGGTGCCATTTACCTATGTATCCAGTATTATAACCAGCTTCGGTTAAGCAATGTGCGATACTTTTATGATTTGTATTCATTCGAAGCTCATTTATTACCATTCCAGTACTAGTTGTATATTTTCCTGTTAGGAGGGAGGCTCTAAATGCAGAGCAAACAGGCATTGACGAAACTGCTTGCGTTAAGTTTATTCCATTATCAGCAAATTTATCCAAATTTGGAGTTATAGCATTATTATCACCGCCAAAACCACAAGATTGATATCTAAGTTGATCAGCAAAAACAAAAATTATGTTTGGTTTTTTCATATTTAATTCTTGATTGAACATTGAATTAATTTAATAAAGAAAGTCTATTAATCTTTCTTGTAGTACTTAATCAAATTAGGTAAAGTTTTATATAATCCATATATCCATAATGGAGCACCTATATAAATTATATATTTCCCAATGCTAATATATGAATACCAATTTGGATGATATAATTCTAGTAAAAGATAAGTTGACATTATCACACTACCAATTTTAGAGTAATTATCTACTTCAAATTTTTTATCCATTACTAAAATCTACAAAAGATTACCCTACAATGTTTGTGCCTCTTATTCATCGCACCCTACCCCCATGCTTTATTGGTTGGTGGGGTCTAATTAGGTTGAGTTTATCAAATTGGATTTATAAGTGTGTCCCATTGTTTTATGTCTCATTATTGATAATCAATGATTATAAATGTTAGGAATTGAAACTAAAAACCCCCCGAGGTTATCGAGGGGTTTGTAGAGACAACTGGTATTTTGTCGTCTAGTGACTCGGGTGAGACTCGAACTCACGGCCAATGGCTTAAAAGGCCACTGCTCTACCAACTGAGCTACCGAGTCAAAATAGCTGTGAAGTTTACAAAAAATAAAAAATTAATTTCATAAAAATTTCTAAATATATTTAGAAATTTTTACATTTCTTTCTGACAAATAATTAAGAATAAAATCATATACCATTTTATTTTTACTTACTAATTCAGGGGGGAATACGCCTTTTCCAAAAAATAATTTTTCAAGGATAAGATTAATTGTTGCAGTTGCAGTATATCCTGTGGTCCTTGCCATAGACGTCGTTTGAGATGATTCATCATATTCATCGTATAAATCATATCTAATTATTTTATTTTTTGTTTGCATCTCGACTCTTAAAATTGTGAATTCATATTCGCCAGGTTTTAGTTTCCACTCTTTAAATAAATTTTTAATTGTAACATCGGTTTGCAAAATTTCTTTTTCAATGTAAGATTTAATTAATTTTGCATGTCCTGGATAGCGTAAGGTCTTTTCTGACATATTTTTAACATGACTCATTGTCTTAAGAAGAGATCGGAGGCCATCAGTATTAAAGGCCTCAAGTTCAATTGAGTCATTAAAACTTAATCTTTCAATTTCTGACAGAGCTGGTTTGGTGATTTCTTTCCCGCTAACCATCATTCTCGCTGGTCTTATATATTCTTCAATAACATCTATAGGTGAAAAAGGTGCTTTATAATTAAATGGTTTTTTAGGAAACTTTGGAAGTCCTCCAACATAGTATTTAAAGTTAGTTATTTTTTCAAAAGAGTTATGGTATCCAAATAAGTAATTTGGTATTCCTGGAGCTACTCCAGCATCAAATATAGCTGTAATATTATTTTGAACGGCGATATCATTTAAATCCATAATATTTTCTGGTGAAAAAGAAATGTCAACTACATTTTTTCCACATTCAATTATGGTTTTCAAAGCATTAAACCCTAGAAATCCGGGAACTGCTAATAAAACAATATCAGCACCTTTAATAAATGTTAATATTTCTTTTTGATTTAAAACGTCGATCTTAGATACTTTTATTGAGGGGTGATTTTTTATTTTATCTTTAATTGATTTAATATTTAAATCTCCTAGTGAGACATTATGATTAGCTGCTAAATCAATTGCCATTGCTTGGCCAATCATACCCGCGCCAATTTGACAAATATTAGCCATTATTTATTTTTTTCTCTATATAGGACTGGAAGTGGCTTACACCAGTTTCATATTTTTTTGAAAAAACACCATGGTCAAATCCATCTGACTCTAAACCTATTTGAATCCTTTCACAGATATTAATATCTTCATTTTGAATTTCTTCACTAAAAGATATATCTTCTTGGATAGATTCTAAATTTTCTTCATTTTCAAAATAATAATCAAAATAAACATTACAGGAAGATGCATTAATTGGTTCTATTATATTTGTTTGTAATCTACCAGGAGCAATATTAAATAATAAATTTGGGAATAAAGTAAAATAATAAGCTTTTGAAACATCATCTGTCTTTTTATATGGAGATGATTTTACATTAATGTGACACCATTGTAATGAAAAATTATCAAAGATCTCAGTACTATAACTTTTGTAATCTATAACGCTATTTAATTTAGGATGGACAAGGGGGATATGAAAACCTTCAAGATAATTATCCATATATACTTTCCAATTACACTTTATTTTATATGATTTTCTCAAGTGGAATAAATAATTATCAAATTTAATTGGGGAAATAATATTCTCAATCTCTTTTAAAGTTTTGGGCAGGTTATTACAATCCGATTCAAGCTTTACAAATATTTGTTTCATCCATACATAATGTTCTATCGATTTTAAATTTAATTGTTCAAAATCTAAATCTTCTTTATCAAAACCTCTGGCTGCTCTTAACTTTCCATTTAGTTCATATACCCATCCATGATAACCACATTTTATCTGCTTTGAATTCCCATCTTTTTCTAGTAAAACGCACCCTCGATGCTGACATACGTTGTAAAATACTTTTATTCCCTCAACTTTATCTTTTATAACAATTAGAGGTTGTTCATTTATTGTTTTAACTAAATAATCCCCTTCATTTGGGATTTGATCTATGGAGCCCAAAAGGTGCCAGGATTTTGAGAAAATATTTTCTTTTTCAATCTTTAAAATCTTTTCATCTGAGTACCAGCTCGAAGGGATTGTTTTGTCTTTTAACATTTCATTTGTTAAATGGTTCTCTAAAAAGTGGTTTGGTTAAACAAGTAGGTCCTCCAGATCCTTTCAAAGATATTTCCGAACCTTTATAAGTGTGTACTTTCACATTATTTTTTTCTAAAAGATTTTTAGTCAATGGATTACCTTCAATCATAATTACTTCTTTAGGTGCAATAGCTAATACGTTACATGCCATTGTTTCATATTCTTCATCAGGTACATTGATTAAATCAATATTATTTTCCAATAGATATTCAATAAAATTGACAGGGAGCAACCTTGGGTATACTAGAAAAAGATTATGGTCTATTGGACTAAGATTGCTCATTAAATGTAGACAGTCCCTTGATCCATTCCAATGTGGCAGCGGTACATGTATTATTTCTTTAACAATATTAGTTAAGAGTTTACTTAATTGTTTAATACCATCCATATTGGTTCGATATCCGATTCCAACTGCAATAGTATTTTGATTTATCCATACAATATCACCACCTTCTAATTTCCCAGGTGCAGTAATCTCACCAAGTATGGGTATGTTTTCAGATTTTAAGAAATTTTTTATAGCTACCTTTTCTGGAATTCTATTTTTTTTCCCCATGTTGCATATTATTGCTCCACTATTTGAGATAATTAATGGGTCATGCGTATAAATTGAATCAATAGTTGTTGATTCATCTTTTCCTAAGAATTGTAGTTTTATATCGAAAGAATTTAAAATTTTTGTGAAGTGTTTAAATTCTTTTGATGATTCCTTTAAGTTTGGCGCTCCGAGAAAATTTAATGATTTATATTCTGAATTGATTTTATTTTGATTTATAAAAGCATCTTTTGGGTGTTTAAGAATAATCCTTTTTATTGGATCAACCATATTATTACAATTGAAAAGATTTTGAGATGTTTGACTATACTTAGACATAAAATATTATTATTTACCAAGGAAGTTTATTTAAATCATAATTTCCGCCTGTTAAAATAAGGCCAACTTTTTTATTTATAAACTTTTTGGAATTAAGTAGTAAAGCAGCTAATACTATTGAGCATGAAGGTTCGATGATTATTTTTAATCGTTGCCAAATCATATACATTGAACTGATAATCATTTTCTCTGAAACAAGTAAAATAGAATCTACATTTTCTTGAATAATAGGGAAAGTGATTGACCCTACTTGAGCTCTTAGGCCATCAGCAATTGTATTCGTAGTTTCATTTGACATTATTTTGTTGTTTAAAATAGATCTATATGTATCATCTGCATTTTTTGGCTCTGCTCCATAAACTTTAACATTGGGGTTCAAATTTTTTGCTGTTATTAAAGTACCTGAAAGTAATCCTCCTCCGCTAACTGGGCAAATTATAGCATCTAAATCTGGGATTTCTTCGATGAGCTCTTTGGCCGCAGTCCCTTGGCCAGCAATAATTTTTTCATCATTATATGGGTGGATTACTGAGGAACCTGTTTTTTCAACTAAATGCTTTAAAGTATCTTCGCGTGAATTAATGTTTGGTTCACAAAAAATAATTTTCCCACCATATCTTTCTACGTTTTGTATTTTATTTATAGGAGTGTTATTCGGCATAACTATGCTAGCAGTTGTACCAAGTTTATGTGCTGAATATGAAACTGCAGCCCCGTGGTTACCTGAAGAAGTAGTTACAATACCTTTTGTTAGTTGTTTCTTGCTTAATTGTAGTATTGCATTTGTTGCACCTCTAATTTTAAATGAACCTGTTTTCTGAAAATTCTCACATTTAAAAAATAGATTTGATTTAGTATCATTATTTATACTTTCAGAGGTCAAGATAGGTGTTATGTGAATATCTTTTGA
>CACEHW010000032.1 GCA_902559415.1 uncultured Fidelibacterota bacterium | reverse complement strand
CAACTGAAAAAGAATTAGCATGGGCTCAGATACCATGGCGTAGTACTTTTTATGATGGGTTAATTGATGCTGATAATAGTCAAAAGCCGCTTCTTTTATGGGTCATGAATGGACATCCTCTCGGCTGTACATGAAATAATGGCGCAGCAGGCCGGCGGTCTGTTTGGTCAGATTTAAGGCTCATTGAATTAACAAGAGAGTTTGTTCCAACTACTGATGAAGTATGGCGGTTGCAAGGAGCGCAAGATGAAGATGCTATGATGTTTCAATCTATGGCAGATAAAGGTCATTATCGAAAAAAAGGCGGTTCCAGGCAAGGTATTTATGTGTTAAGTCCAAGCGGTGATCTACTAAGTTCTGTTAATTCATTGAACCCAGATGTTGTTTTAGATGTCTTGAAGGAGGGTTTAAAAAAATGGGATACTCTACCTAGAAAACAAAAAAGATTACCTAAAAATTTTAGCAAAAAAATTGAACACCGCTGGGAGGATAGCTACCCAATTGACGGTTTAATATTAAAGGGGGCAAAATCTGATTTATTATCAGACCCCCCGAGTTTTGATAACAGAGGTGACAGATGGAATATGGATCACATCTGGTTCAATAAAAATGAGGTTCAGCTTTGGATTCCAAAAAACCATAAAGTAGGCAGTATATATGAGTGTCCTAAATTAATAAAAGAAAGATTATTTAGATTTCATTTTGTGGATAATGTCAGGGGGCAAACGTTACCTTTTGCACCTCAAGAAGTTAAGAATGCAAAATTAAGTATGGTGGTAAGAGGCTCGACAGATTCAACCACAACCTTTAGTATTAGTGGCAATGCTAACGCTGTAGCAAAAGGCGATTGGTTATTAGGTGATAATGATTGGACTCCGAGTCATTCTTTAGATCATAGAATTATTACACAAGTTTTAGGAAGTGCAATTTATGATAAAAGAAAAAGTCTCTTTGTAGAGTTTGAATTAGTTGTTTTAGGAGAATGGTTTGGTAAAACCCAAAATAATGGTAGGCATAGAGGTCCTGAAAACGGGAACATTGGTATTTTTTATACAATCTCCAATGACCCAGGAGGGAGTATAATAGCTCCAGCTTTTATAGATATGTATAATGCTGATTGGATAAAGAAACCTTTATAATGCATAGGAACTTCTACTAAGATCCCTTGTTTAACACCTTATTAACTATGGTTTATTAATTATGGTATTAAGTTTACCTAAATAAAGAGTAAAATTACGCCCAACAAAAAGTAAGGGTCCTAGTTTTTCAAGTTCGTTCAATTGTCAAATGAAAAAATACTATATCATTATTCTGTTTTTATTCATCTTTTCTACTAGCTTTGCTCAAGTTTATGATCTTTCTGAGTGTATAGGAATTGCGTTAGAAAATAAAAGAACTCTAGTTTCAGCTGAGCTAAATGTAGGATCAGCGAATGAGGGGGTCCGTGGTTCTTACAGTGGCGTACTCCCTTCGGTTAGTTTGTCTACATCAGGTGGTAAAACCAAATACCCTTTGCAAGAGAACATAATCCCAGACTTAGTTAATCTTGAGATTGATACAATTAAATCTGGAGAATCTAGTTATATGTCCGCTGGGGTATCTATTAATCAAACCATATATAATGGTGGGAGATCTTTAAATTCAATAAAGCAAGCCAAAGTCAATTTAGATATAGCTAAGCTAAGGCAGAGAAATACAAAAATAGAAGTAATACAAAATGTTACAAGATCATATTATGGCTTACTGCAGGGCCAACAACTTTTAGATGTTGCAGAAAAAAATCTAGTGTTATCTGAAAAACAGGTAGATCTTGTACAAAAGCAATTTGATCTTGGCGCGGTAAGAAAGACAGATCTTTTAAAGGCAAAAGTTTCAATAGGTCAGGCCAGAGTTGAGTTATTAAACAGAAAAACAGCCTTAGGCAATTCAAGGAGACAATTATTTAATGATATGGGGGTGATTGACTTCGGTCAGTCAATTGTGGCTAAATATAGTGAGTGGGCACCAGTTTCAGTCCCAACAAGTGCAGAAGCATTAACCTTTTTAAAAGAAAAAAATCCTAATATTTTAATCCAATCATCAGTAATTGAAATTGGGAAAATCCAATTGAAAATGGCAAAAGGAATGAGGTCTCCTTCTGCTTTTGCCTCTGTTGATTATTCAGCAAATGGCAACAATAGTGATGAGTTAAAAGAAGCTTTTAAAGATGATTGGCGCATAGGTATGAATATGTCTGTTAATTTTCCGTTATATTCTGGGAATTCACTATCTTCAGCTCAGCAAAGGGCAGAACTAGACAAACAAAAATCTGAAAATGATTATTTAACTTATTTAAATGATTTACGTGTTCAAGTAGAATTAATCAGAAAATCAATAATGAACTATACAGAAATTATTCCCATTAATCAGGATGTGGTTTCCTCTGCTGAAGAAGATTTAAAGCTTGCTCAAGAGCGATATAGTATTGGTTCGGCAACTATTTTAGAGGTTTTAGATGCTCAAGTCTCTTTAATCCGATCAAATTCCACACTTATTAATACTATTCATGATGCAAGGATGCAGGAAATGAGTCTTAAAGCTTTATTAGGAATTTTAGATTTAGAATATCAAACTAAAGAAGAATAATTATGATACAAAAACTTAAAAAGAAAAAAATATGGATTCCTTTGTTGATCGCTGCAATAACTGCTAGCGTTGTGGCAACAAAATATTTTGGTGATGATGATTATTTATCAGTTACAGCAGAAAAAGTTCAAAAGCGTGATATCATTCATAAGATTAACGCAAGTGGAATTATTCAGCCAGAGGAAGAAGTCCAAATCACTTCTATGGTTTCTGGTTGGATAACAGAGATTACGGTTTTGGAGGGAGATACTGTCAATCCAGATCAACACCTGATCAGTATTGATAAAAAACAATATCAAGCGGCGTATGATCAAGCAGCATCACAGGTAAAATCTTCAGAGGCAAACCTTAAGAATATTAAATCACAGATGACTAGAACTGAATCTTTGTTTACCCAAAAATTAATATCCAATCAAGAACTCGAACAAATCGAAGCATCCTATCAGCTTGCAAAAAGTCAGGTAGAGCAAGCAAGGGCTGCTTTAACCTCCAGAGAAGATGAGCTCTCCAAAACTAGATTAGTCGCTCCAAAATACGGTATTGTTACTAGTTTAACAAAAGAAGAGGGTGAGATGGCATTAGGTGGAATGTTTAACCCGGGCGTCTTAATGACAATTGCCGACCTTCGTTTCATGGAGGTACTTGTAGATGTAAACGAAAATGATGTTGTTACTATAAATATAGGAGACACTACTGAGATTGAGATAGATGCATTCCCTGATACAATATTCTATGGAATAGTCAGTGAGATTGCCCACACTGCACAAAATCTAAGTATGGGCGGGCAGCAACAGGTTACAAATTTTAAGGTAAAAGTTAAAATTTTTGATCCTCCAAAAAGGATTAGACCTGGGATGAGTAGTACTGTAAATATTATTTCTGAGACAATTAAAAATACAATTTCAATTCCTATACAGGCTCTTACATCTAGGCCAGAAAATTATCAGAAATTAAATGGGGATAAAAAAGATGGTAAAAAGTGGGGGAATAATGATGAGGGCGAAAGCTATTCAAATATCAAAGAAAGTTTGGATGTCGTTTTTGTTTTAGTGGATGATTTTGAAGGAGAAAAAGCACTTGAAGGAGAAAAATATGCACTAGTTAGACCGGTTCATGTTGGCCTATCAAGTGAGGACCATTATTCTGTAAAAACAGGGTTGAAAGATGAGGAGTTAATTGTAACAGGTAGATTTCGAATTTTGAGTAAAGAATTGCAGCATGGCATGAAAGTAAATTATGAAGATGAATCTAGCTCTGATTAAATCAAACCCCCCAAAATAGTAACTCAGAGCTTTCTATTTCATGGAATTAATAAACCTAAGTGATATTTATAAAATTTATAATGTAGGCGGTGAAGAGGTTCGGGCGTTAGATGGGGTAGATCTAACGATAAACAATAATGAATACCTTGCGATAATGGGACCTTCTGGATCGGGGAAATCGACCATGATGAATATGATAGGCTGTTTAGACACTCCAACTTCTGGCATATATCATTTTGAAGGCGAAGAGGTTCATATTATGGATGACGCACAGCTCGCTTCTATACGTAATAGAAAAATTGGGTTTGTTTTTCAGACATTCAATCTCCTTCCGAAGGCAACTGCATTACATAATGTTGAAATACCTCTTGTATACGCGAATATTAGGAAAGAAAAAAGAATAGATATGGCCTCGAAGGCCTTGAAAGATGTTGGGTTGGGAGATAGAATGCATCACAAGCCAAATGAATTATCTGGAGGTCAACGGCAGAGGGTAGCTATAGCTAGAGCGTTAGTTAATAATCCTTCTATCATACTTGCAGATGAGCCCACTGGTAACCTCGACTCAAAAAGTGGACATGAGATAATGGAGATTCTAGATAATTTACACTCAAAGGGGAATACGATCATTCTTGTGACACACGAGGATGATATAGCCAAACGCGCTAAGCGTACAATACGTCTCTTTGATGGTAAAATAATTGAGGATGAAATAAGTAAGTAGTGGGGTCTTTATTTTTTGAAAATCTTAAAATATCACTTAGTGCGGTATTTGCTAATAAAACCAGATCAATTTTAACCGCACTGGGGATAGTGATTGGGGTTCTTTCGGTTACGCTTATGGGTACGCTTATATCCGGTTTAGACCGATCTTTTGAAAGTAGTATGTCCTGGTTGGGGAAAGACATACTATATGTTAGCAGGTATGAGTGGTTTAGCGATATGGAATGGTGGGAGGTGAGAAATAGACCTCGTATGCGTACAGAGTATGTAGATAAGATAAAAGAAAAATCAAAATATGCTTTAGCTGTTTCGCCAGTAATGCAGCGTGGAGCTTCTTTATCCTATGAAGATAAAGAAACAATAACAGAAATATTTGGTACAAATGAAGAATACATGGAGACCATAAGTACTGATATAGAGCGAGGTAGATTTTTTACTGCTAGTGAAGACAAAGTTGGTGCGAGGGTCACAATTATAGGTGGCGGAATAAAAGATGCTTTTTTTGGAGATGAAGATGCGATAGGCAAATATATTAAAATAGATAATTTAAAATTTAGGGTCATTGGTGTTTTAGAGAAACAGGGGAAATTTTTAGGCCTTTTTAGCGTGGATAAACAGGCAGTTTTGCCATTAGGAGCATATAAAAGAATTTTCTCTAAAAGAGGGTGGATGCGTTTAAGTGTTAAAGTTCCTGAAAATAAGATTGATGAAGGGCTAGATGAAATATCAGGCGTAATGAGGCAAATAAGAGGATTAAGGCCAAGCGAAAAAAGTGACTTTGCGATTAACCAGACAAAGGCTTTTGAGAGCCAATATAATAGACTAAAAATTGCTATCGGTGGCACCGGATTTTTTATTACTCTCCTATCTCTAGTCGTTGGAGGGATTGGAATAATGAATATTATGTTTGTCACTGTAAAAGAGAGAACACGAGAGATTGGAGTAAGAAAAGCAATAGGTGCAACAAACGGTATGATATTGAGTCAGTTTTTGATGGAGGCGGTTACTATTTGTTTTTTTGCCGGCCTTTTAGGGCTTTCTCTTGCATATGTTAGCAGCATTTTTATCAATAAAATATTCCCATCAACTCTCCCATTGGGGTTATCTATTTTTTCTATCCTTATTAGCATGGTTGTAGGCATAGTATCAGGATTTATTCCTGCTTATAAAGCCTCGAAGCTTGATCCAATTGATTCACTAAGATATGAATGACCGATGTTTTCTAGAAGCTTAAAAAATATTTTAAAGGAAAGTTTTTGGATGGCTATTGATGCCATTAGGCAAAACAAACTTCGATCAACCCTTACGCTTCTTGGGATAAGTATCGGAGTATTTTCAGTAATTGGTGTGATGACAGCTATTAGAACCCTTGAATCATCAGTTCAGTCTGGGTTAAATGTATTTGCAGCAAATACATTTGTTATTCAAAAATATCCATCTATTCAAATCGGCCGGCGAGATAAAAAAATTAGAAATAGAAAAAATATTGATTATGATCAATACAAAAAATTAAAAGAACGTGCAAAATTACCTGTTTTAGTAAGTGTAAGTGAGGGTAGTTCAATCAGAAATGTAAAATACAAAGATATATCTGTAAAGAATTATGTGTCACTACTTGGAGGTGATGAGGGTAGCATTAGGATGTATAAGACTTTTATTAGTGATGGAAGAAATATAGCGCCAGATGATGTGAGGTATGCCAGAAATGTTTGCGTCTTAGGCATGGATGTTGTTGACAGGCTATTCCCTTTTGAAGATCCATTATCAAAAAAAATACAAATTGAGGGTCTTAATTATTATGTTATTGGTATTACTGAGAGACAGGGTGAAGCATTTGGACAAAGTCAAGATAATTATATAGCAATTCCAATCACTAACTATCTGCAAAAATTTTCTAATAAATGGACAACTCTAAGCATAAATGTTGAAGCAGCATCTGAAAAGGATTACGATAAAACCAGAGAAGAAGTAATAGGGATAATGAGAACTATCCGGAAAGTAAAAGCTGGGGGTGACAATGATTTTGAATTAGAAACAAATGACGAAATGATAGAAACTTTCTCAGGGTTCACAGGAGGAATAAAGTTATTTGCACTTTCCGTAAGTATTATTGCTCTGGTTGTAGCTGGGATTGGGATAATGAATATAATGTTGGTCTCAGTAACAGAGAGAATTAAGGAAATTGGCATTAGAAAAGCGATCGGTGCAACCAAGCAAGATATTCTAACGCAATTCTTAATGGAGGCAGTTTTTTTAAGTGAATTTGGTGGAATTGTTGGAATTGTTATGGGTATCAGTGCTGGGAATCTTGTTTCATTTATTTTTAAAATTCCTGCGGTAATTCCAATAGACTGGGCAATAATCGGATTGGCTGTTTGCTCATTGATTGGTATTGGTTTCGGTATTTACCCAGCATGGAAAGCAGCTCAGCTTGATCCAATTGAATCTCTAAGATTCGAATAGATTTTCTTTAATTAAAAGTAGGGCTAAATTTTATAACAAAAACTATGCCTAATACCTTACATATAAACGAATTCACCTATTATATTAGAGCATTAATGAAGATTAATAATTTAAAATTTAATTTTATTATATAATCATGGTTGTAGGTATTATCCCAGCAAGAATTGGTTCGAAGAGGTTCCCCAAAAAGATATTAGCTGATATTAATGGCAAGCCTATGATTGCGCATGTTGCAGAGAGAGCTATGCAATCAAAACTCTTAGAGAAAATTATCATAGCAATTGATGCTGAAGAAACTAAACAAGCGTTGTCTGATTTTGATTTTGATTTAGTTATGACGAGTAAAGATCATTCAAGCGGTACAGATCGAGTTGCTCAAGTCGCAAAAGAAATAGATTCAGCGGAAATCATTATAAATATTCAAGGGGATGAGCCTTTGTTGGACCCTAATGTGATTGACGGGCTTATTCAGCTATTTGATGATCCTTCAGTGAGCATGGGTACTGTAGTTAGTCGTAACATTGGTATAAAAGATTATTTAGATAGAAATATAGTAAAAGCTTTTTTAAATGAGCATCAAAATGCATATGATTTTAAGCGTGATATTTATGATTCAGATATAGGAGGCGTTTTTAGACACATAGGTTTTTATGGATTTCAAAAAGAAACACTTTTTGAATTTACTTCTACCCCTCCATCAAAAAATGAAATTAAATATTCTCTAGAACAATTTCGAGCAATTGATAATGGTATCAAAATTAAAGCATTTATAACTAATGCAGAACAACATGCGGTTGATACGCCCCAAGATTTAAATCGTGTTATTTCAAAATTGGGAAAAGAAAAAAACGATTAATAGGATAGCTATGTCATCTACTAAAAAAAATACTAAATATATCTTTGTTCTTGGAGGAGTAATGTCCGGATTGGGCAAAGGCATTGCGGCTTCATCTATTGGTTACATTTTAAAAAATGCAGGTTTAAAAGTTACAATTTTAAAATTAGATCCTTATTTAAATGTAGACCCAGGTACAATGAACCCGTATCAGCATGGTGAGGTCTTTGTTTTAGATGATGGTTCTGAAACTGATCTTGATTTAGGCCACTATGAGCGATTCATAGATATAAGTATGACAAAAAATAATAACGCAACTGCAGGGCAAATCTACAGCACAGTTTTAGATAAAGAACGTAAAGGAGAATACCTTGGGCAAACTGTTCAGGTAATTCCTCACGTAACAGATGAAATTATAAATAGGATCAAAAGCGTTAACAAACCGAAAAAATATGATGTTGTGATCTGTGAAGTTGGAGGGACTGTAGGAGATATTGAGAGTCTCCCTTTTATGGAAGCTATTAGACAGCTATCTTTAAATGTTGGTCGCAAAAATTATCTTTTAATGCATGTAACTCTACTTCCATTTGTTGAGGCAAGTGGCGAGCTAAAGTCAAAGCCAACTCAACACTCAGTTATGAAACTTAGAGAAATAGGACTTTCACCTGACATGATATTGTGTCGATCCCAACATGAAATAGATAAATCGGTTAGAGAAAAAATCGCTTTATTTTGTAATGTTAGAGCAGATCATGTATTTGAGGGAAGGGATGTCGAAAGTATTTACGAAGTACCATTATTGTTACATCAACAAAATATGGGACACTTAGTCAATGAAAGGCTAGAATTAAACAAGAAACCGAATCTATCTAAATTAAAAAACTTTGTACATAATTATAAAAGCCCGAAGTCAGAGGTAATTATTGCAATGTGTGGTAAGTATACAGAATTAATTGATTCATATAAAAGTGTTTTAGAATCTTTTGTCCACGCTGGAGTTGAAAATAGTGCTCGGGTAAATATCAAATGGGTTAAAACAGATAAAATTATAGATGATACTTCAGCACAAAGAGAATTTAATAATGTAGATGGCGTTTTAATATTACCTGGCTTTGGTTCTAGAGGCAGTGAGGGTAAGATATTATCTTCAAAATATGCTCGTGAAAATAATATTCCTTTTTTAGGAATATGTTTGGGTATGCAGTGTGCAATCATTGATTTTGCTAGACATGTGTGTGGCTTATCAGGAGCAAACTCTACAGAGTTTAACAAACGCACAAAGTATCCTGTTGTTGATTTAATGGAATCACAAAAAGCAATAAAAATTAAAGGCGGAACTATGAGGTTGGGAGCATATAATTGTAGTATTAAAACTGGAACGAAAACATTTGCGGCATATAGATCAAAAAAAATATCAGAGAGGCATAGACACCGTTACGAGGTAAATAACAGATATAAAAAAAGGTTAGAAAAAGAGGGAATGGTTATTTCAGGTATAAATGACGATTTAGGAGTAGTTGAAACAATTGAAATAAGCGACCATCCTTGGTTCGTTGCTGGGCAGTTTCACCCTGAATTAAAAAGTCGAGTAAATAAAGCTCATCCTTTGTTCAGAGATTTTATAAAAGCTTCAAAAAAATATAATAAGAAAAGGAGTTAAGTATTGAGAGAGATTAATGTTGGTGACATAATATTTGGAGAAAATAATCTTGGTCTAATTGCTGGTCCTTGTGTTATCGAAAATAGAGATCATTCTTTAAAAATGTCCGCAGCTATTAATGATATTTCTGATAAAGTAGGCATTCCTATTATATTTAAAAGTTCGTTTGATAAAGCGAACAGGACCTCGATTAAATCATTTAGGGGGCCTGGACTTGAAGATGGGATGAGGATTTTAAGTGATGTGAAGTCAGAAACAGGCATGAAGGTTTTGACAGATATTCACTCTGCAGAACAAGCATCTGCGGTAGCTGAGGTGGTAGATGTCATTCAAATCCCAGCATTTTTAAGTAGGCAAACAGATATTTTAATTGCTGCTGCAAAAACAGGTAAAATAGTTAATATTAAAAAAGGACAATTTTTAGCACCATGGGATGTTAAGCACATTATTCAAAAAGTAGAAGAATCAGGTTCTGAAAATATATTGCTAACAGATAGAGGTACTCAATTTGGATACAACAATTTAGTCGCAGATATGAGGGCGATACCTTTAATGAAAGAATTTGGCTATCCGGTTATTTTTGACGCTACTCATAGTGCTCAACTTCCTGGTGGTAGTGGTGGTCACTCTTCAGGGATGAGAGAAATGATACCAACCCTAGCTAGAGCTGCTGTGGCGGCTGGGTGTAATGGTGTATTCATGGAAGTTCATGATAATGTTGATATAGCAAAATCAGATGCTGCGACTCAATGGCCATTAGATAAATTATTATCACTTTTAACTGATTTGAAAAAAATTCATAATTCATTAAGGTAGGGAATGGAAGATTACAATAATATTGAAATTATTATATCAGATATAGATGGCGTCTGGACGGACGGTTCGATATATAAAGGTACTGATAATATGGAGTTTAAAAAGTTTTCTGTTTTTGATGGTGTTGGTGTCGCTTATGCTAGGGCAGCAAACATAAAAATTGCAATTATCTCAGCTCGTTATTCGCCTGCTACAGAGCACAGGGCAAAAGAGCTCAATATTGATGATTGTTATAATGGAGGATTAAATAAACTGCATGCATACAATGACATAAAAAATAAATATTCATTATCTGATGATAAAATTGCCTATCTAGGTGATGACATGGTTGATTTACCAGTTATGCAATTAGTTGGCTTACCAATTGCTGCAGCAAATGCAACTCCTGAGA
>CACEHW010000031.1 GCA_902559415.1 uncultured Fidelibacterota bacterium | reverse complement strand
ATTCAGGCAGCTTTGGTATAGCTGCCTGAATATAAAGATAAAGGTTTTTTTACTTTGAGCTATCCATTGTAGCACCAACCCATATAGCCAAGCCAAATGCTGTTTTATTGACAAGATCAGCTATATTGTAAACAATATTAACTGTATCAAAATTGGTCGCTTCTCCACCTGATAAATAACCTAGGAAATAACCAATTGGGTAGATTGCCCAACCAACAGTTACTATTAACCTAAGAGTATTAAAAGCAAACTGACCTCCTGCGTTGTTACTATTTTCACTTAACTTTGCTGCTTCACCTGCGAAAATTTCATATATGATGTATAACCAGCCAGCCATTCCTAGAACAAACCCAATAGTAGCATCAATAAGACCAGCTTCACCTAGGAAACCGAAAACTAACATTACAAGAGATGCACCTAAAAGACGCCAAAATAACACACTAGTTACAGCGGTTACAGCTGCGAGGATAAGGTAAAATTCTACTATTTGTAGAGGAACAGTAATCAACCAATCTATGTATCGAAATACTGTAGTTACCTCACCTTGCAGATGAGCTTCTCTCATGTAGAGATAATGCCAAAAAGCAATACCAGTGACTAACCCTGCCACAGTCATTGATGTTCTCCATTTACCAGATACATCCGATCTTTCTACAAAAAAGAAAACCGTTGATGCAAGCATTATTGCTGTGGCTAACCAAAAAGTCATACCTACATAATCATTTTCCGCAAGCAATGTTATTGATGCTATCATATTTACTCCTATTTATTTAGTTAAAACGTTTAAAACGCTCAATATATACAGGTTCCATATACCGTTAGCAGTAAAAGTAAACAGTAAAAATATAAATAGTCAAAAAAAAACAGTCGTGGATAGGTACAATGCACAGCCAAGTAGAATTTATTTTTTCGAATCTTATTGAGATTTATCAAAGAAAGTAATAAAAACATGGAATTATTTTCAATAAAAATCTTAACCTAGGTTAAGAGAATTAACTTTATAGGTAATATTTAAAAGGATTATTTTTAAAATTATATAAATTTTTCATCAGATCTTACTTAGGCTGGTAAACTTGCTAAAAATATAATTTCTAATTGGCCTGACTAAACGCTCTCCACCATCTTGCTACTGTTTTATTTTCTTTGTTAAGCATAAGCACCTGCCCTATCTCAGGGATAATAAATCCCTGATTGTAATTCTTAGACTCTTTATATACAATTTCTGGAGGTTCTATCCAACTGTGAGAGGATAATGTGAACGCACCCCAATGAATGGGAATCAAATATTTGGTATTTAGATCTACTGCGGCTTTTATGGCCTGTTCAGGAAACATGTGCGAGTACTTCCATGCCTTATTATATTGACCGCAATCAATCAAAGAAAAGTCAAAAGGCCCATGCTCCTGCCCTATCTTTTTAAAGTGGGAACCATAGCCACTATCTCCGCTAAAATATACCTTCCCCATTTTACTTTTAATTGCCCAGGAGCTCCAGAGCGTACTATTCCTATTTAATGGTCCTCTTCCAGAAAAATGTCTGGCAGGTAAACAAATAAATTCGATATCGTCATTTTTATAAGATTGTTCCCAGTTCAGTTCAGTGATTGACTCTTTATTAACCCCCCAACTTGTAAGATGATTTCCGATTCCATAGGGGACTATAAATTGAACTACTTTATCTTTAATTTTTTTTATTGTAGGATAATCTAGGTGATCATAATGATCGTGTGATAGAACAACAAAATCAATTTTGTCTAAATCATTAATATCAAATGCAAACTGTGAGCTATATCTTTTTAAGGAGGGTATTGGTAATGGAGCTGCATGACTTCCAAGCATTGGGTCAAGCAGTATAACTTTCCCGCTGATATTCATTATAAATGCTGAATGTCCAAGCCATACAAGTTTAAAATCATCTTTATCACTAGAAACAAATGACTCTACATCCATTTCAAACGGGATTATTTCTTTGACAGGCTCCCTATTTAGTTCTGTTTTAAAAAAATCCCAAAAACTCATCTCATCTGTAAATAAGGCCATTGGTTCATTATTTTTAAATTCCCCGCTTTCAAAATTTTGAAAATTAGAATAAAACAGTTTTTGAGACTTATTAGGATTTGATCCAAACTGGGGACTAATATTTATGAATAATACAATTACAAATGCTATGAAGAGCAGTACATATAGAATAATTTTTAAAATTTTCATGATTTAATTTTAAATAGAAATGTTAAAATTGGTTCAGATTAGAATAGACTAATCCAGGATATTTTTTCTATCTTTTTTACCGAACGTTATTGATGCATAAAGAAATAAAATACCAGCAATTATTTGTAATAATGCTGCAAGCCATTCTAAATCTTTTGACAAGTAAATTCCAATATATAGCCCTATTCCTCCAATTAGGCTAGAGACAATTAAAAAGGAAGGAGCATCAAAGCTTAGAAACTTCCTCGATGTAAAAATTCTCCTTCGCGTTATTTCTTTGGGCTTTTCATCTAACTTAGCAGTATCAGTTTCATTAACCAAAACTTCTTTAATCTCTATATGAGGCTCTTCAACTTTTTCAGTGTAAACCTCTTCCTCAAAAAATTCACCACAAAAACGACATTTTATCGCCTCGAGCTTGATATTCTCTGCACAATATGGACATTTTTTCATTAGCGTAATTTACAAAATAAATTAATAGATAAAATTAAATCTCAGTTACAAAAAACCCCACTAATGTGGGGTTTTTTGTAATCAAATCATACGCTATGATTTAAAACGATCAAGTGCCCATCCCATAGCAGCACCCGCAACGCCATACATTACGGCACTCAATACAATATCAATAACAACATAGTTAACTTGGAATATATTTGGCATCATGGCCATCCATTGAGTGTTAATAAATGTCCATTTAGCTGCACCAAACCATGCGCCAGTTATAGCACCGGATTCAACGCTATTAACCCCCATTTTATCATATATGATTGCCATCACAAAAATATAAAATACTCCGCCAAGCATAGCCATTGCCATATCTGGTGGAAACTGTAATAAATCTGGAAATTTTTCAGCCACTTTTCCCATATGATCTTTATAAAATAACTCAAATGTTATACCACCAATAACAGACATCGCAACAAATCCACATAAGCCAGTTATACCTATTTTTTTAAAATCCATGTCTTCTCCTTTATTTTTATAAACTTAAAATAAAATCATTACATCTGATTAACAAGCAGTGATAAACCACTTCTTTCATTCTCAATCGAAGCTAATTCTTTTTCCTTTTTGGATGCAAAATTGTTATCCCATTCAATTAACTTTTTTGACATTACTCTGTGAAAAAAATATGGCGTAAAAATAGCCATATATAGCATTGTTAGATACCCGTACGGCATCATAGGTGAATCCTTGTATGGCCTTAGCTCCCAAAATTTAAGATATGCTTTTTCATGATGTGAGGAATGCCTGGTTACATTATAAAGATAAATACTACTCATTATACTGTTTGAATTCCACGAGTGCCTTGGCATTACCTTCTCCCCTTCAATTCTAATAAGACCATAATGCTCAGTATAGTTAATGACCTCAAGTAACGCTTTTGCTATGAATGAACATAGCAAAAAAACAACCAGCCCAGAATAGCCACCAACTAAAAAAGATAAAAAAGATATTGAAAAGCTCTTAGCATATCCCATGATCAATTTATTATTGATACCAAAGAGGGAAACTGATTTTGATCTTAATCTTTTCAATTCAATACGCCAGGCATCCTTATGTTCATTGATGATTGCGTTAAAAATAAATCTGTAGATATTATCACCTCGCCTAGCTGTAGCGGGATCTTTTGGAAGTCCTACATTCTTATGATGCCCATGTACATGTTCTATTGCAAAAGCACAATCCCAAGATAATGACAAAAGCCAACTGCCGATAAAGAGATCAAACTTCTTATTTATCCTATGGCTTAGTTCATGACCAGGAACTGTGCCCATAATACCTATAAATAAGCCAGAAAGTGCTACCAGAGAAATTTTATCAATAAATAAGATTGAATTTCTAAGCTGGAATAGATCAATGTTTAGATAGTCTAAAAAGAATGAAGAAAACAAATTCGAATCATCTTCGCCAAATGTAAATACAACCATCATCAAAAATAAGATTAACAAAGGAAGATTTAAGTAAATAGGGAAATCAAGCCAAAAAACATTTTTATATTCTTGAATCTTATCATCTTGTTTAAGAAAAAGATCCCCAAGAATAATAAATAAAGAGAAACCAATAAAATAGAGCAATGGATAAAAAGCTCCTAATGAGCAAACATACATAGCGCTAATTAAAGTTAATGTAGATATTAAATACTTTAAGTATTTCAATTGATTTAATTACCTTTTAAAAAATCTCTAGGCAGATCATACTTTTTATACAATTCATTACCATACATGATCGTTTTTTCATCTATATATTTTATTCCAGAATTATAAGATTTACCAAGATAATTTGTTTTTGTATATAATTTCCCAAGCCAATTCTTATGAATCTTTCTTGAATAAACTAAATTTTGATTATCAGCGACTTTCATATATTGCTCAAGAATCTGGCCTTCCTTTGTTGAAGTTATATTTATATAAATTTGCCAATTAGTTCCAAGTTTATACCACTTACCATCAAACTCAGCTTTTGCCTGAAGACTACAAAATAATATTAAACAGATTTTAATTATGAACTTCAATTTTGAAAATTTAACAGAGTTTTTTTAAAATCAAAAACCTAGTTACCTCCTTCTAAAGAAATAATAATCTAATCCATATTTACCCGAACCAGATATAATAAAGACAATGCAAATAACTGCATACACAAAAGCTAATTCAGAAAAATCTCCTTTCAAAAAATGTTTCAAAGAGGCAATCATCATTGTAAAAAATAAAAGAAAAGATGAAACGCGTGTAAACAATCCAATTGAAATTAGAATTGCTCCTAAAGACTCTGCTAATGATGCGAGGAATCCAAAGAAAACATGAAAAGAGTCTATTCCAATTATGTCCGTAAGAGCATGACCAAGTCTCTCCCACCTAGCAGTACCAGATGTGATCTTACTCAACCCATGATATTGTAACATTAAAAAACCCGTGAATACTCTTAGAATCAATATCCCAATATCAACACTTCCATCAGGTTTTAATATGTTTCCAATGAGATTTTTAATTTTTTCAATCATAAATATTACTCCGAACGATTATTTAAATATGTAAAGAGATAAAATGGAGAACTTGCAATTAACATCAATATTACACCTATGATGTTCAAATAAATCAAATAGAAAGGCCATTCTCCAAAAACTATAGGGTTTTCAACATTTGGAATACGAGCCAGGTACATGTAATTACCCCCAGTGAGCCAGCAAATAATTCCGACAGGTATTGCAATTATAGCAAGAAAAATCAAACTATATGGGATTGACAATTTTCTTAAACTCATCCCGTCTACGTAAATATTCCACAATGAAAAAGTAGGAATCAAAGAGTGATGCATAAAATATGTTACATACATAACCCAACCATCAAAATCATTAAACTCTGGTGTTAATATTGCTATAAATGTCCCTGTCACTCCAAGCAGATAGCTAAATTCAAAACAAAATTGATTTTTAAAATACAATGAATACGCTGACATAAATAATGCATAGCTACATATATGTAATGGCAGATCTTCTGCAAGATTAAAACCATCAAAATTATATCTGGCTACGTAGTCGACTATTTCTTGAAATAATGCAACAGAAATGAGAAAATAAATGAAATTTTTACGATTTTTTTGTTGAAGTAGTTTCCCGATTAAAGGAATAGTGATTATGATAAATACACTAAAAAAAATAGCAATCAGATGATGTGTATCAAAGGGTTCCAAACCGGATAATTTTGATTTCATTTTATTATATTTCTACGATTTGTATATTTACTAACTAGTTAATTTATTGAAAATAAAAGTTATATCATGATATCTAAATAGACGGTCAATGATTAACAATTTGAAGAAAGGTAACATATATGCTTAAACCTAAAATGGTATTTACAGTACTAGCAACGTGGTTTGCGTTCCACTTAATTATATTCTGGATCCTAAATCCTATGGGTGTAGATGCAATAATAGCTGACGAAAAAGGACAATTTATGGCTCGAATGATGGGCTATATTGGCGGGTTTTTATCGCTAATGTTAGCTTATGTTTTTTTTATGATTAAGGATATTGAAAATGGAATAGCAAAAAAAATTCTACTAGGAGTTGGTTCTATTATGGTAATAGCTGACGGTATTATTATTGCTTCAAATATGTCAATTACTGAAAAATTCCCTAATGATACTATGATGGCTACGCCTGCACCTGCGGTGGCATTGTGGATTCTTTTAACAGTATATACTCTTTATGTTTCAATAACAGCTGAATAGTAGTTTTAAATCAAAATGATAATAGCTGCATAGATACCAGTTTCTTTCTCTGATCTGTATATTGCTGACCCACTTCGGTAAATCCATATTTTTTATGAAAATTTATTGATTGAGCATTTTTTGGTATTAGATTTATTTCACACACCATTGAGTTCAAACGATCATGAAAACTAAGTTTTATGTGATCATAAAAAAAACTTCCAATACCTTTATCTTGGTAATCTGATGAAATCACAATTCTATCAACATAAATAAAGGATTTATATCGATTTTCAAACCATTTGTAATTGATACTTTCATAAGGGTTTCCAGGCAATAATGCTATTAAAAATCCAACTGGAGTATCTTCAATTTTTATAATTTTAAAATACTCAGAGTACTTTAAAAACATATTAAATAAATCATCATCTAGGACACTCACTGCTGGCAGATTTTTTTTATTTAGATTTAAAATAAAATTTTTATCAGAAGCACCACAATCAATTATGTTATATCTTTCCAAAACTATGTATTCTTATGAAAACCAAATATTTTTACCAAACTGATTTTTGGACACAACATTACCTGTTTCTGCATAATACTTGAGCCCAAGAGTTACAGATTCAAGATAGTTTGTAAGCAATGGTTTTGAAAATATTGTAAAAGGTAAAATATTTAATGTCATACTACCTTGATTAAAAATATATGGGTAAACTTTTATTTCAATTTCAGATTTATCTTCCATTGAAAAGATTCTCCATTTTACTAAAGAATCTGATTTGTTAATTTGATTTATTTTTAAGTCATAACCAATGTTAGGAATCCAATTAAAAAACTTTCTCTCAAAAGTTTTTCCATTCAAATAAATAATCCGATCAATAGATTTCTCCTTAGACCAATGAATGACTTGATTCTTAAGACAGAATGGATGATATAAATCAAGATTTGATGGTGAGCTAATAATTTCCCATAAATTAGCAATATTAGTGTCTATTACTCTGCGAGATGTAACGTACCAATTATAGTTATTTATTTTTTGACTCATAATTTTTGAAGTAAAACCAACCCATAAAACAAAATAAATATAAAAATGATATTGTAAGTAAGATATTGAAAGATAGATAATCTGATATATACAGTACAAATAAGCCCAAGATTAAAATAGATTCAATTATCATAATTCTTTTTTGAAATGTATTCATAATACTATAGCTATTATATTAGAAAATTTTTCTGTTCAAGATAGGTGATTTACCTTTCCCTAGTCCATCCTGGTACCCATTTTTTCTTATCATTTAGTTCACTCACATGAATTTTAACTTTTATACTTCTATCGCATACACAAAACATCTCTACCTCCTGATCCTCTTTAAAAATATTTAAAACCTCATAATGTATCCAGCCATTAAGTTTTTCTAAAGATGACCATTTAGATTTGTAAAGATGTTGACTTGAAAAATTAGAAGTCTCTTTTATTTTATTTACCATAAAATATCAATTATTATAAAAATTTACCAAAAGATTCATCTATAAGGATTTAGTACTATTCAAATTATAATAGTATTACTGAACAGCAGCTGGGATATTAGTTATTATGAATTCATTTAAAAGACCATCTAAATACTTCTTTTCATCAGTAAAAGATTTCTTAATTTCTATTAACTTTATTTTATCATTATTTTTTTCATCAAATAAATATGAATTACTTTTATTTTGCTTTGTAGATATTAATCTCAATTGAGCGATAGCAGTATTTAGTTTTTCAACATACCTATCTATTCCAGCAATTAATTCTTTTTCTTTTTTACTATATTTTGAATTTGATGAACGATAAAAATCATTTCTAATCTTTGCTAACATTTTAATTAACGACTCTGACGATTTAACTAATCTGCTATATTTATTTTGATTACTTTTTTTAATTTTTTGATTAAATAACTCTTCTTCGAACCTAACAAAATCATGAAGAATTAATTGAGTTGAAAATAAATACTCCTGTATTTCATTTTTTAAAATTATTTTTTGAGAACCTTGTAAGACGCAAAATGATATCGGAATTAAAATAATTATTAGTTTTCTAATTATCATACGGCATTTGATATAATTATTTAAGTTATATATCATATATCAATATTAGTAATACATGTAACTACAAAAATAATATTATATATTTTTAATATTATTGATATTTCAATAGTAATTTATTTTATGAGATTATACTATCTATTTACATTCCTCTCAATAATCTCTTTCTCTCAAGCTCAAATTATTAAATTATATGAGAATACTAATTTTGATGGAATCTCAAAATCGTTTTCAGCATTAGAAAAGGTAAAAACTCTTCAGACATGGGAAGACAGAATAAGTTCTATAGAGATACAAAAAGGCTACCAAGTTACTCTATTTGAGGATAACAATTTCAAAGGAAAGCAAGTAACACTCACATCGGACCTAGCTCATCTAAAATCAATAAAATTCAATGATAAGATCTCATCTATTATCATCGAAAAATATGATAAAAACTCCGATGCTGCTATTATTTATGATAATACGGATTATGGTGGATTAATGTACCCTCTCAAAGTTGGAATTTACTCTAACCTTAAAAAACAAACATGGTTAAATGATAAAGCAACTTCAGTTAAAATAAATCCAGGATATAGAATAATAGCTTACGAGCATTATGATTTTAAGGGTAATGATATAATAATCAGTGAAAACCAAGCGAATCTAAAAACTATAAAATGGAATGATAAAATATCTTCCATTAAAGTAGAGATATCCAATGAAAGACAACCGCCGAAAAATGAATTTATATTTAGTATTTATAAAGGGAGCTATTTTTCTGGAGATTCTAAAAATTATGAATTAGGAAATGTAAATAAACTAGATAATTGGAATGATGATATCAGTTCAATTAAAATAAATAAAAATTATCAAGTAACCGTATACGAACATGGAGATTTAAAAGGCAAAAAGACCACCATAACTTCTGATCAAGCAAATCTTAAAATGATGAAATGGAATGATAAAATATCATCGTTTAAAGTAGAAAAATTCAATCCAGAATCAAATATTTCATCCTTATATGAAAATAGTCATTTTTCAGGGAAATTTACTACACTAGGAATTGGCGAATATAGAAACCTGAACAAGCAGACATGGTTTAATGATAAAATAAGCTCGATTAAAATCAATGAGGGTTATAAAATAATAGTATATAAGGACTCCGATTTTAAGGGAGCAAAGAAAACCTTATACTCGAGTTATACAAGCCTAAAGGCAATCAAATTCAATGATAATATCTCTTCAATCAAAATTGAAAAACTACTGCCAGGAGAGCTTGAGAATATTAAACCTGACTATAAAGAATTAGCGAAGAATATAAAATCTATACTAATTAAGGTTGATTCTGTCAAAACAAGGCTTGGTCAAATAGAACAAAGTGCTCGAGGAGAGAAAATCATTATTCCTCCCAGAAATGCAGGTGCCTATGCAAATACAATACCAAGTAAAAGAATAATAAGTGAAAGTCTTTATAATAAAAAAGAATTTGAATTTAAAAAAATTAATAACAGTGATGTTAATTATGTTGGGTTACTAAAGAATGGTATCCCTGAAGGTCTTGGTAGAATGTCTTTTAAAAATGGTGATACGTTCATAGGTGAGTTTAAACAAGGTAAAGCAGATGGCTTTGGATTAATAACTAAACCTGATGGTACATATTTAAAAGGACTTTTCACTACAAAGAAAGATAAGATATTTTGTCTTTATGGGGAGGGAAAAAGCAAGAATGGAGATAATACTTCTACCGGTAATATTTATAATAATAAGCCGTTTGGTAAGGTAAAAATAGTACACTCAAGTGGTGCGGTTTATGAGGGTGATTTTTTTAATGATATGCCATGGAACGGAAAAGGGGAAATTATCAATGGTGATATGTCTATTGAAGGTGAATTTGTAGAGGCTCAAGGATTAGCATTTATAAAAGATGTTAATATGACTATATATGGTGAGGTATTACTAACCAAAAATAAAAAGTTTAATGTGTATGGTTTTTATCTTAGTAGCGAGGGAGATAAATTTTCAGGAACAATTAAAAATGGTAATTATGGTAAAATAATTCCCAAAGAAGAAGTAAAAAAAGTGCTAAAACAAAAATATAAAAATTTTGATAATAATAAATTCCAATTAGTCATATCTGAATAAAAATTATAGATTGATAAAAATTTCAAAAAACATATATTTAAATAAAAATGATATAAAAGAAACATTTATTAGATCCTCAGGTCCAGGAGGGCAGCACGTCAATAAAGTTTCAACCGCTGTTCAGCTTCGTTTTAATGTGATTAACTCCTTAGATCCTTCAAATGATTATATGAACAGATTACAGAAGGTAGCTGGCACAAAATTACAGGATAATGGAGATTTAATAATTAATTCCAGCAAATATAAATCTCAAGCCCAAAACAGAAATGATGCTTTAAATAAATTAGTATATTTATTAAAAGAAGCAAATAAAAAGCCAAAAAAAAGAAAGCCAACTTCACCTAAAAGAAGTAGTGTGGAAAAAAGATTAAAAAGTAAACGAATCCAAAGTTTAAAGAAAAAAGATAGAAAAAAAATCAACCCGCAATAGAATTAATTAATCAATTATTAAACCCTTTATTCACATTAAGTATTTTCTTTTCTAACTTAACAAGTTAGATATGAATTAATTGGTTGGTTCTATTTCTGTATAATAGGCGTTAGATATCCAATTGTTTGGATTTTTAAAATCTCTTTCCCAAAGCATCTTACAATTTAAGGTAATCCATTTTTGGTTTTTAGATTTGAGGATAGAAACACCTTCGATACTAATTGTTGAATTGGAACTAGTATTTTCAGATAATAAGCTTATAATTCTTGAGCCATCATTAATGCTTTCGGGATGATAAAGAGCATTAAATTCAGTTGGAGACATTTGTTCTAGTTGGGTTGTGTCGTACCCTAGACAAGTTGTATTCCCTTCAACTTTTCTCTCAGTGGAATGTTGAATATCATAGCCAGGCTTATCATAATCTTTTCTATTTTTAAATGTTATGAAAGAATAAATGTTAAAAGTAGAAAAATTAATTTTCCAATTGTTTCTATTTGAAGGTTCTAATTTTAACTTTTGAAGCTCATCTTCAAGCATTTTTACTTTTTCTTTAAGTAAATATATATTTTCACTTTGGAGTGAAATAATATCAGCATTCTCGTTTGTTTTCATAGTTTTC
>CACEHW010000030.1 GCA_902559415.1 uncultured Fidelibacterota bacterium | reverse complement strand
CGATCAGGTACCCTACCTAAATCACAATATAGAAATCTAAGCTTGGCTGTAGGGCCGTTGTCAAAAGCGAATATACATCTAGATGATACTCCAGCATTAAGTATCCTAGAATTAAGGGCGAAGGCTAGAAGACTCAAAAATGATGTAGATGTTGACATGATTATTGTTGATTATTTACAGCTCATGCAAGGTCCAAAAGGTGTTGAAAGTAGACAGCAAGAAATTGCAACTATTTCAAGGTCTATGAAAGCATTAGCAAAAGAATTAGATATCCCTATAGTAGCTCTATCTCAATTATCAAGAGCTGTTGAACAGCGAACAGGTTCTAAAAGACCACAGCTATCAGATTTAAGAGAAAGTGGTGCGATAGAGCAAGATGCTGATGTCGTTTTATTTTTATTTAGGCCCTGGGTTTATTCAAGAGATGATGAAGATGAAGGAAAAGCTGAAATAATTATAGCAAAACAGCGTAATGGTCCTACAGGTATTATCGAGGCTACATATATTAATAGATATACTAGATTTGAAAATTTAGCAATGAATCCAGATGCTCCGTTTTAATGGATAACCCATTAGCAAAATTAGCTCCTCAATTTTTTGGAGATTATCCAAAACCATTTTTAGATTTATATAAACAAGTATATATACCTCCTGATATTGATCAAAAAGAATTAAAAGATAAGCTTTGGAAAGCATTTGAGTTTGGTAGCAGATACCATGATGGACAAAAAAGGAAGTCTGGTGAACCTTATTTTAATCATTGTATTGAAGTAGCCAATACATTAGCCTCTTGGAATATGGATTACACTACTATAATGGCTGGTTTATTACATGATGTTGTTGAGGATACTTCTATTACTACAAATGATATTGAAAAAGAGTTTAATACAGATCTTGCTAATTTAGTTGATGGCTTAACAAAAATCAGTGGTATTGAGTTTAGTACTCGTAAGGAGAAGCAAGCTGGTAATTTTATGAAAATGTTATTGTCTGTAGCAAAAGACATACGTGTAATCATTATAAAATTTGCTGATAGAATGCATAATATGAAAACGATTGCTCATATGCCAAAAATAAAGCAGCGCCGAATTGCTATTGAGACTAGAGATGTGTATTCACCTTTAGCTCATAGATTAGGAATGGCAAGTGTAAAATCTAAATTAGATGATCTTGCTTTCCAGGTGTTAAATAAAGTTGAGTATGAATCTATTGCATCTAAGTTGAAAACAAGTAATAAACAAAGAAAGAAATTAATCAATAGTTATATAGATCCAATTACTAAAGCTTTAGATAAGTATAAAATGAATTGCAAAATTTATGGAAGATCTAAATCTTATTTTTCTATTTATGGCAAAATGTTAAATAGAAATAAAAATTTTGAAGATATATATGATTTATATGCAATAAGAATAATTGTAAATAAAGTTGAGGATTGTTATTCAGCCCTTGGAGTTGTGCATAGTATGTATACACCGGTTCAAGAAAGATTCAAAGATTTTATAGCAACACCGAAGACCAATGGATATCAATCAATTCATACTACTATTATTGGCACTGATGGAAAAATGGTGGAGATTCAGATTAGGACATTAGAAATGGATGAAACAGCTGAAATTGGTATCGCTTCACATTGGATTTACAAAGAAGGTAAAAAAAGGGTAAATGATATTAGTGCTGATATTAAATGGCTTAGAGAACTGATTGATATTTTAAAAAATGAATCGAGTAATCCTAAAGAATTTATGGATTTATTAAAAATTGATTTATTTGATAGAGAAATATATGTTTTTACTCCTGCAGGTGATTTAATTCAATTGCCATCAGGGTCAACACCAGTAGATTTTGCATTCGAGGTACATACACAAGTAGGTATGCGATGTTTAGGTGCTAAGGTTAATCATCAATTAGTTACCTTAAATGTTGAACTTAAAAGTGGTGATGTTGTAGAGATTATCACTGGGAAAAAGCAAACGCCAAGTATTAATTGGAAAAATTTTGTTGTCACTAGCAAAGCTACAAATGCCATTAATAAATATCTAAAAAGCACAAGAAGACTTGAAAGCATGAAACTAGGAAAAGAAATTCTATTAAAAACTCTTAGAAGACTAAAAGTATATAATCATAAGCAAATTTATTTAGATGCTTATAGTAATTTTGGTTTTAGCGATCAAGAATCGTATTTATCATCAATCGGGCAAGGTAAATTAACATTCAGAGATATTCATAAGAAAATAAATCCAAATCAACTTGAAGAAAGTGCTTCCGCATATAAAAGAATTGGTGATGCAATAGAAAATGTTCTACGCCCGAAAGACGGAATAGTTTTAGATGGTATAAAAAATCTCATGATAAAATATGGTAAGTGTTGTAATCCAATTCCTGGAGATAATGTTGTAGGTTTTGTAACTAGAGGCAGGGGTTTAACAGTTCATAGAACCGGTTGTCATAGCCTTCCTTTAGTTACAAAAGATGAAGATCGATTAGTGGAAGTTGATTGGAACCTTCCTCGGGATGCAACTTTTAATTCTAGATTAAAAATTATAGGAATGGATTATAAAGGTTTATTAAAAGATTTATCGGAGTGTATAGGTGGACAAAATATCAACATAGTAAGTGTAGATATCAAAGTAAATGGTGCAGTTGCTACAGCATACTTTATTGTTCAAATAAAAAATAAACGGCAGTTAGATCGTTTGATTAAAAAATTGTACAATATAAGACATGTCGATATTGTAGAAAGAATAGGTAATTAGCATGCAGATTAAAACTTTTACAAAGCGAGATATAGCTAAAATTGTAGGAAAAAGATTAGATATCAGTATCAGAAAATCAGTGATTTATACAGATGAAGTATTTAAAGCAATTAAAGAATTATTATGTAAAGATGAAGATTATATTAGAATTGAAGTGAGAAATTTTGGAGTGCTTGAGTGTAAACCTGCTAAGGCAAAACCAAAAGCTAGAAACCCTAGAACTAATGAAGAAATATTTGTCCCTCCTCATAAAAAAACTCATTTTAAACCTGGTAAAGCCTTAAAAACTCATCTAAAAAAGTCTCGTTAAAAAGTATGAGTAGAAGTTTAGGTATTGATTTAGGTTCAAAGAGAGTGGGCTTAGCGCTCTCAGATAAAATGAGTATGATTGCATCTCCATTTAAAACGCTAACATTTAAAAATGAACAGGATTTATTAGATCAGTTAAGATTAATAATTGTTGATTTCAAAGTAAAGACTATTGTTTTAGGGCTTCCACTCAATATGAGTGGAGAAGATTCTGCGCAAACAAAAAAAGTCAGAGAATTTAAATCTGTGCTATCAATTTTTAATTTGCCTATTAAACTTGAAGATGAAAGATTAAGCTCAGTAAGTGCAAAGAACTCTCTTGTGATGCAGGATATAAAAACAGGTCATAATAAGTCTGAAATTGATAAAAGAGCTGCAGCTATAATTTTACAACAATTTTTAGATAAAAAATAATAATTGAGCTTTTTTTTTAGTTTGAAACCCTGGATTCAGGTCATCATTTCTGGTTTTATTACTGGATTATCATTTCATCCATTTAATATTGGTTTTTTCTCTTGGTTTTCTTTCATACCACTTTTTCATATTTTTTTAATTTCAAAACTCAAACAAAGCCTTTTTTATGGTTACGTTTTTGGATTGTCTTTTAATTTAACTGCTTTTTATTGGATTGGTTCGAACTCTGGTGCAGACAGCCTGACAGTTATAGGTAGTTTGATTGCTGCAACATCTTATTTGGCTATTTTTTGGTTAATTGCAGGTTTTTTATTTTCTTTAATTCCAATTGAACATAGAAAAGGAATTGGTAGCCTTATTTTTCCATGTCTTATTGTTTCAATTGAATGGTTGAGAAGTTTTGGACCTTTAGGTTTTCCATGGGCTAACCTTGCGCTTTCTCAATCAAAATATAATTTACTCATTCAATATATTGATGTGACTGGTTCCTATGGAGTTTCTTTTATCGTAATCAGCTTTAATGTCATTTTTTATCATATGATTCAAAAAAATATTTCTTTAAAAAATGGATTATCTATTATAATTGTAATTATTTTTGGTATATCGATTTCTGGTCTGGGAAGAATTCAAAATCTGTCTAATTCGAATAAAAAAGTGAATGTGGCGATTGTTCAGCCAAATATTGATCCCAACACTAAATGGCATAATAAAAAATATATAATTTCCTTTATGGACTCTTTACATTTGGAAGCAGTTAACTTAAGTCCTGATATAGTTGTTTTTCCAGAAACAGCTCTTCCCTCATACTTAGTTAGAGATAACAGAACAAGAAATATGCTTCAAAAAACTGTAAACTATCATAACGTTCCGCTTCTTACAGGTACAATTCATACATCATTTGATATGAATAAAAGATATTACTATAATAGTTCAATGTTCATTAAACCAAATGAAAAATTTAATCTTTATTCAAAAATTCATTTAGTCCCTTTTGCAGAATATGATTTATTTCCTGCATTTTTTCATCCCCTTTCAAAACTAAATATCAATATTGATCGTGGTAATTTTAAGGCAGGGGACAATTATACAATTTTTGAATTTAATGATTTTCTTTTCTCAAATTTAATTTGCTATGAATCTTCTATACCTGATGTCTCAAGAAAATTTGTTAAACAAGGTGCAGAATTCTTAGTAATACAAGCAAACGATGGTTGGTTAAAAGGCTCTTATGGGCCTTATCAACATTTTGAATTAGCTCGATTAAGAGCGATAGAAAACCGTGTTCCAATTATAAGATCTGCAAATACAGGTATATCCGGAGTAATTACCCCAGATGGCAAAATTCAAAATAAAATCAAAATTGATCAAGAAAAAATAATTATGGAGAGAGTTAATCTATCAGAAAGTGGGAGCTTTTATACTAAGTTTGGAGATATATTTGCCTTATTTTGTTTTTTAATAACATCTATCTTTACTCTTTATTCATGCAAAGAACATTTCCTATAATACTTTTATATATTAGTTTAAGCTTTGGTGCTTCATCGATTCATCCCGTTGTAAAATCTTTTCTCATTCCTGGTTGGGGTGATATCGAATTAGAAAATAATAAATCATCTAGATTTTTTATCCAATCTGAAATACTTTTATTTACTGGATGTATTTCCGCTTTTCATGTATCAAATTTAATTGAAAAAAAATATATTACTTTTGCATCTGAACATGCTGGAGTTATTTCTATAAACGATCATAGATATTGGGTAGATATAGGAAATTATAATACTAATATTGATTTTGATTCTGAGCATTTAAGAATGCGCGACAAAAAAATAGGACAATGGTCTGAACACCCATGGGATTGGAATAAAAATCATGCTAATCGTAAAAAATTTGAAAATATGAGAATAGATAGTGATAAGTATTTTCTCGCTGGAAAATTTTTGATTGGTGGTATTATTATGAATCATATAATATCAAGCATAAATACCTTATACATCACTAGGTTAAAATCAGATAACAAAATTTCTTTAAAACCATCGTTTTATAATTTAAATGGTGATTATAAATATATGATTTCACTAGAATTTTAATTTTTAATATTTTTTAAGGTTTTATTTTTTGAGTAGGTATAAAATTATCATTCAATATGATGGCTCATTTTTTAGTGGTTGGCAATTGCAGAAAGATAAAAACACCGTTCAAGGTGAAATTGAGAATGCATTAAAGATAATCACAGATTCTAAAGAAAGAATAACTATTAAAGGTTCGGGAAGAACAGATGCAGGGGTTCATGCAATTGGACAAGTTGCTCACTTTGATATTGATACTAGTCTAAAGGAAGAAGAGTTAAAAAATGCTATAAATTATTATATATCTAATCATTGTAAAATAATGTCGATATCTTTGGTTGATAATAATTTTGACTCTAGATATGATGCAATTAAGCGGACATATATCTATCAACTTTATGCAGGTTCATCTATTTTATATAGAAATCAGGCTTGGTTAGTTGATAATGTAGACATAAGAATATTAAATCTATTAGCAGAAGAAATTCTGGGGGAACATGATTTTCTATCTTTTTCAAAATATGACCCTAAAAAAAACAATACAAAATCAACTATTTATTCTTCGTTTTGGGAAGGCAATGGTGATCTATTTACATATACAATATCTGCTAATAGATTCTTGCATCATATGATTAGATATTTGGTAGGTACCATGCACGGTGTTTTAAAAGGATATTTTTCTTCAGAACATTTCAATTCTTTATTGCATAAGCCAAGAAAAAATGTACAAATTCATCGGGCTCCAGCTTGTGGTCTTCAATTATTGAAAGTGGAATATGATTAATTTTTTTTCACCTTATAAATTTATAATGTTGATGCTATTTAATATAGCATATGGTCAGGGAGGTATTGAATCCTCAAGAAGAACTGCTATTACTAGTGCGATTGAAAAAGTAGGACCTGCGGTGGCATGTATAAATGTTGAGCAACATGTAAGTGCTTATTCTTCTCAAGATCCTTTCTTTCGTTATTTTTTTCCACCAGAAATCTACCCAATGAAAAGTTCTGGAAGTGGAGTAGTTATTAGTCCAGATGGTTATGTATTAACAAATACTCATGTTGTAGAAAAGGCTTCTAAAATTACTGTCACATTATCTGGGGGAGAAGAGTACAATGCTGAAGTAGTAGGTATTGATAAAACTTCTGATTTAGCCTTGTTGCTTTTAGAAGGGAAAGACTTTCCTTATGCACAATTAGGTGATTCAGATGGTTTGATAGTAGGGGAGTGGGTTATAGCACTTGGTAATCCATTTGAACTTTTTAGTATAAGCAATCAGCCCACTGCGAGTGTTGGCATAATTAGTGCTAATCATATGGATTTTGGAATGCAAAAAGAATCTGGAAGGGTATTACAAAATATGATTCAAACTGATGCTGCAATTAATCCTGGGAATTCAGGAGGGCCATTAGTTAATTCAAATGGGGAAGTTATTGGAATAAATACTTTTATTTTTACCGGATCAAATTTTAACAAAGGTTCTATCGGAATAGGTTTTGCTATTCCAATAAATACGGCTAAAAGAATTGCTAAGGAATTAAAAACTTCAGGAAGTATAGATAGAAGTTTCACTACAGGTTTAGTTGTGCAGCCAATTACAAGGAGTATGATAAGGCACTTAGATATACCATTTAGAGATGGAGTAATTGTTGTGCATGTAGATAAAAATAGTCCAGCGCAAAAGTCCGGCATTTCTATTGGAGATATTATTGTGACTGCAGCTAACAAAAAGGTAAATTCTCCTTCTGATATAAGAAATATAATTGCTGAGAAAGATTTAAGGTCAGGTGACAAAATAAAATTTAAAATATATCGTGAAGATGGATATTTAAATATTAAACTTAGATTAGGGACATATAAATGAGATTAGCACCAGAGGGGAATATTATTATTTATCCCTTATTTATCATTTTACTTTTCACATGTGGTTATGGCTATGTATTTGATTTTGAAAGTATATTTATTTTCATAATTATATTGGTCGTATTATTTTTATTTTGCTTGAATTTTTTTAGAGATCCTTTTAGAAATATCCCAAATGATAAGAATGTCATAATCTCACCAGCAGACGGAAAGGTTATAAAGATTAAAGATTTTGAGGATCCTAATACTCATGAGAAACTAAAGTTAATTTCAATTTTCTTAAGTGTTTTTAATGTCCATTCTAATAAAATGCCAGTTGATGGCAAATTTAAAAGTGTTAAATATATAAAAGGTGATTTTCTAGCTGCATTCGACCACAAAGCTTCAGAGCAAAATGAAAGAACTGAAATTACTATAGAAACTAAATTTGGGATTATGATTGTGAAACAAATAGCTGGTTTGGTTGCAAGAAGAATACTATGCTATGCAAAGGAAGATGAAAAAATGTCTAGAGGTGATAGGCTAGGATTTATTAGGTTTGGTTCTAGAACTGATATTATCTTGCCTGAAAGTATTGATATTAAGATAGATTTAAATCAAAAAGTATATGGTGGTGAAACTATTATAGGTACTTATGAAAGCTAAAATCTCCAAAAAAAGATTTTTCCCTAATACACTTACTATTTTAAATATGTTTCTGGGTTTTGTATCAATTATACTAATTATGAATGGTAGTTTTATTGAAGCTGGCCTATTTATACTACTCGCTGGTCTTATGGATATTTTTGATGGTAAGATCGCCAGACTACTAGGTATCTCTTCAAAATTTGGTGTTGAGTTTGATTCTTTAGCTGATGTTGTTTCTTTTTGCGTAGCGCCATCAATTTTAGTTTATAACTTATACTGTAATGAATTGCATAGTATAGTAGGTGCTGTTTTTAGTTTTATACCATTAATTGCAGGAACTGTAAGGCTAGCGAAATATAATCTTGAAAGTGATGAAGATAACCCTAAAAGTTACTTTGTTGGTTTATCCACACCAATATCTACCGTCACGATTTTAGCTTTTATGTATTTTAGTAATCAGCTTGGGGGGGAAGATTATTATGGTGATCAAAGATTGGGTTTAGCACTAGTTTGTATCTTGGGATTGCTGATGCTAAGTCCTATACATTTTCCAAAGGTACCTTTGATTACATTTAAATCAAGTTCATCAAATTCAATTTTGTTAGTAATTTTAATTGCATGCACACTATCATTATTTATTTGGAAAGGCATTGCGCTATTACCAATTTGTTTAGGTTACATTATAATGAATACTCTGGTTTGGATATTTAAAACTAAAACAACTAACATTTAAATAAATCTAATATAATTTCAATAAGTCTTCTGAACATATTTTGCAAAAACGTAAGATTCATATAATTATTATTTCATTGTTCGTAGGGGCAATTTTTGGAGGTGTTTTTGGAAATGTTTTTTCACTTGTTCTACCAGAGGGTGTAGTTAAAGATTTTTTCTTGACATCAATAAACTTTGATTTAGGAGGGTTAGTAGGTAATGAGTCTGGTATTTTAATTATTAATCTTAAAGTTATTATTCTAAAATTTGGCTTATCAATGAGCTTCAATTTTACTAGCGTAATTGGTATTGCAATTGCTTATTATATTTTAAGGTATTTACGTTAAAGGAAATTGGAGTTTTTATGACATTTTCACATTACCAGCTAGCCTTTTTCAATCTTGGGCCATGGGAAATTCTTTTAGTTTTAATTGTTGTTCTTGTACTTTTTGGAGCTAAAAGATTGCCTGAACTTGCAAGGGGACTGGGACTTGGTATTAATGAATTTAGAGATGCAGTTGATTCAAGTAAAAAAGAAATTATGGATGCTGTTGACTCTGAAAAACCACCTGAAAAAAGTAAAGACTCTGAAGAATAAATTTAAATTATTTTAGCCTCTCTAAAGTAATTCATTATTACTAACAATACTTTTGAACATTTTTTTTTATTAAGCGTTTGTTCATAATAACTAATTAATAGAACAGCCCCCTTGAGTTTTCAGAGCCCCTTATTTTTATTATTACTAATTATAATTCCTGGGATAATCTATTTTTATCGTAATCATAGTAATAAAGTTGAAGCAACTATACTGTTCTCTTCAAAAAGTTTATTTTCAAATAAAGTTCTTTCCAGAGCAAAAATTAAAAATAGAGTGTTGAAAACTTTTGAAATAATTATTTTAGCACTAATTATTATTGCTTTAGCTAGACCTCAAAAAATTGATAAGCTGGTTGAAAAAAATATAGATGTGATTGATATATTACTTGTATTGGATATATCTAGCAGTATGTTAGCAGATGATTTCTCACCAAACCGGCTAGAAGTTGTAAAAAAGACTGCTAAAGATTTTATTTCATCTCGAGAGGGTGATAGAATCGGAGTTGTTGTTTTTGCTGGACAGTCTTTTATTCAATGCCCTTTAACAACGGATATAAAAGTACTATTAAATCTAGTTGATGAAATAAGTGTGGCGGATAAAGATTATGATGGTACTGCTATTGGTATGGCAATCGCTAATGCTACAAATCGATTACGAGACAGTAAATCTAAAAGTAAAACTATGATTTTATTATCAGATGGTAGTAATAATAGTGGTGAAATAGAGCCATCAACAGCTGCTAAGATAGCAAATGAGTTTGGAATTAAGATTTATACTATAGCTGCTGGTACTAATAAATCAGTTTCACGTATTCCAGGGAGAGGATTAATTCAGAATGAAATAGATATTGAAACATTAAAAAACATTTCAAATGAAACTGGTGGCAAGTTTTTTAGGGCTATTGATAAAGAAGCGCTATCAAATATTTATCAAGAAATAAATAATTTAGAAAGATCTGAGATTGAAGTAAAAGATTTTACTAATTATATCGAGCTCTTTCGTTGGTTTTTGATACCCGCATTAATCTTAGCTATTAAATATTTTATAATTAAAAGATACTTGTTTAAGGTAGCCGTTTAATGAACTTTAGTTATCCGTGGTTCCTTTTATTACTAATTCCAATAATTTTTCAATTATTAGTAGAAATCATATTTTATAAAAATATAAATATATTTCCTAATGCTAAAACAATTATCAGAGAAAATAATTATAAGAATATTAATTTTAAAAATAATGACTATACGAGATATTCATTTGTTTTTGGTGTTTTATGTCTAACCTTAGCAGCTGCTGGACCGCAATTTGGTTCTAAAGTAAAAAAGGTGGAAAGGCAAGGTGTTGATTTAGTTATAGCATTTGACACTTCAATTAGTATGGATGCTAGTGATGTAAAACCATCTAGGATTGAAAAAGCTAAATATGAAATAGGAAAGCTTATTCAAAATTTAAAGGGTGATAGAGTGTCAATTATAGTTTTCGCTGGTACTAGTCATTTATATTTACCTCTAACGACTGATTATGAAGCTGCTCAGTTATTTTTATCTGCAATTGATACAAAAATGATTCCAAATCAAGGAACTTCAATAAGTTCAGCTTTAGAAAAAGCGATAGAAATTGTTAAAAAAGATCGAAATAAATATAAAGTTGTGCTTTTAATTAGTGATGGTGAAGATCATGAGGGGAATGCTATTGACTTATCAAAGCAGGCTAGTGATTTAGATATTTCAATTCATACAGTTGGAATTGGATCTAATATGGGAGGGTTAATTCCTATTAATTTAGATAGTGATGATACAAAAGATTTTAAGAGAGATAAAGCTGGTCGGCTTATCACTTCAGTATTGAATAAAGTTATGTTGGAAGATATCGCAAAAGCAGGAAGTGGTCAGTTTTTCCATTTTTCTAATAATGGTCAGAGTTATGTTGATTTATCTGATGAAATAGATTCTATGGAAAAAAGAAAAATTAATTCACATGAATATTCTGAATATGAAGAAAGATTTCAACCAGTAGCTTTTTGTTCTCTGTTGTTTTTTATTATATCTTTTTTACTTCCAAATAGGTTTAATCGTGATTAAAAAATTGTTAATAACCTCATCTTATATAATTTTTATTTTCAGTTTTGTTCAAGCTAAAGATAAAGGAATAGAATTATTTAATGATAAGAAATTTGCAGAAGCGGTTGAATATTATAAATCAGTTCTAGAAGCAAGAAAGGACGATCCCCCAGCAACATTTGGCTTAGGTTCTAGCTCTTATTATAATAATGATATTGAATCTGCTTTAAAGAGCTTTGAAAAGATTTTATATGCCAGTGATAAAGCTTTGCAAGCTAAAGCATTATATAACATAGCCAGAATATTACAAGATCAGAATCAAATTGATAAAAGTTTAAGTTTATATAAAAAGTCGCTTGAATTAAACCCAAATGAT
>CACEHW010000029.1 GCA_902559415.1 uncultured Fidelibacterota bacterium | reverse complement strand
AGGCGAAAGGGAAGTGCACTACAGATCACATATCTATGGCTGGACCATGGCTATTTTATAGAGGGCACCTAGATAATATATCGAATAATCTTTTGACTGGAGCTACAAATTTTTTCAATGAAAAAACGAATTTAGTTAAGAACCAGAATAATGGCGAATACGGTGCGGTCCCAGAGGTAGCAAGATCCTATAAAGCCGAAGGTTTGGGTACTATAGTGGTAGGTGATGAAAATTACGGAGAAGGTTCATCAAGAGAACATGCTGCAATGGAGCCTAGGCATTTAGGTGTTAGAGCTATTTTAGTAAAATCATTTGCAAGAATTCACGAAACAAATCTTAAAAAGCAAGGCATGTTAGCTTTAACTTTTAAAAATAAAGAAGATTATGAAAAAATAAGAGAGGATGATACTTTTAATCTTATTGATCTAGAGTCCTTTAGCGTAGATCGTGAGTTAAAATTAGAGATTATTCATGTTGATAGCACTGTTGATGTTATTTTGTGCAACCATACTTATAATGAAACCCAAATCGAATGGTTCAAAGCAGGCTCTGCTTTAAATTTGATTCGTTTAGCGCAGTAAATAAATTTTTAAAGGCTTAGTTAAATGAAAGTGATTGTTTCCGATCCAATATCCGATGAGGGTTTAAAAATTTTTAGAAAAAATGGTATTGAAGTTATTGATGCTGTTGAGTCTAAAATTGATGAGAATTATGAGCATGTCTCCTCTGCAAATGGATGGGTTATAAGAAGTGGTACCACATTAGATGCGAAAATTATTGCTAAGGCTAATAATTTATCAGTTATTGGAAGGGCTGGTGTAGGTATTGACAACATTGATATATCTGCTGCAACTAGAAAAGGTGTTGTTGTAATGAATACACCGGATGCTAATACCATAAGCGCAGCTGAGCACACAATGGCATTAATCTTATCATTGTCTAGGAATGTAAGTTATGGGAACCAATCATTATTAAATGGTAATTGGGATAGACACAGGTTTATAGGCTCTGAACTACGATATAAGACATTAGGTATTATTGGCCTAGGCAAAATTGGAAGAGAGGTAATGCAACGTGCTTTAGGATTTAATATGAAGATATTAGGATTTGATCCATTCATCAAAGAAGATATGCTTCGTTCTGATGATATAAAACTATATGAACTAGAAAAACTAATTGGAGAGTCTGATTTTATTACAGTTCATATTCCACTTAACGATGATACAAAAAATCTTTTCGATTATAATATGCTTTCTAAAATGAAAAAAGAAGCAAGAATAATAAATGTTGCTAGAGGCGGTATAATTAATGAATCTGACCTTGCAGAAATACTTAAAGAGGGTAAGATTGCAGGCGCTGCTTTGGATGTATTCGAGAAAGAACCTCTTCCTAAATCAAGTCCCTTACTTGAAGCTCCAAACATAATATTAACACCTCATCTTGGAGGGTCTACAAAAGAGGCTAAAGCAGGTGTCAGCACTGCAATTTGTAATCAAATTAGTAATTATTTAGTTAATGAGGAATTAGAAAACGCTGTGAATTTTCCAATTCAAGATTCTTCAGATTTAAAAGGGATTACCTCTTTTTTAAATCTTGCAGATAATTTGGGAATGATACATAGTAGCATTGCAACAGGGCCAATAAAAAAAGTCTCAATTAATTGTTTTGGGACTATAGATCAGATTAAGCCTATTTCATTATCTTTTTTAAGGAGTCTCCTTCAAAAAAGAGTTCCCGAAAGAGTGAATTTTATAAATGCTGAAACAGTAGCTAAGGAGCTAGGAATAGATATTTCATTAAATTATTCAACATCAGATTCAAATTATTCTAATTTAATTTCTGCTAAAGTAGTATCTGAAAATGAAAACATCTTTGAAGGTAGTGTTTTTAACGATGATCTTCCTAGGCTTGTTAACCTTATGGGATATAAGATGGAGGTAAATCTAAAAGGTACACTTTTATTTATTAAAAATGATGATGTCCCTGGCGTAATTGGGAAAGTCGGGTCGCTTCTTGGTGATAACAGCATAAACATAGGTGCTTACTTATTAAGTCAAAGTTCAGAAAAAAGTTTAGCCTTTGCAGTTATTAGGTTAGATAGTCCCATTCATTCAGAATTAATTAGTCAGCTTCAATTAATTGAAGAGGTAAAATTTGTAAGCCAAATAGAAATTAATGCACCACATTAATTACTTTATTTTGATTATGTGTAATAATATATTTAAAAGGTTTTGTAAGGAATAAGGTTATGAATAAACTTTGGGATGATTTAAAAGATAATATGAAAGAGTGGGGAGCTTCTGCTGTTGAAAAAGCTGAAGAGATCAGTAGGGTCGCAGTTGCAAAAGGCGAAGAGTTTACTAAAATATCAAAATTGAAATTTGATATACTTCAATTGCAAAAAGATGAATCAAAAATATATGAAAAGTTAGGCAAGCTTGTATATCAAAAAACTCAGAATAACAACATGTCTAATTTCACAGGAAACACTGAGTTTTTTAATTTAATTGAAGATATCAATAATTGTAAGTCCATAATTACAGATAAAGAAGAGGAAATAGTTATGATCAAGAAAGAATATGGTATTGAAGACAGCGATATAGAACAAAATTTTGATTCCCCAATAGCTGGTTCTATTCAAGAGGAAGAGTGAAATAAAGAGTTTGTCTGGTGTCTGTAATATTTTGTAATATTATAGAATTTGGATTATTTATAAAATTATAAAAATACTTAATGTTTCGGAATCGAAAATATATATTGCACTCTGAGTCAGAAGATGATATAAATCAACTTCATTTTAGCAATGCTCAAATACTAGGTTTAATAACAGTATTTTTAGTCATTTTGGGATCTTTTTTGCTAATTGGAGCTGATTACATTAGTAAGACTTTGTATGATAAAAGATTAAAGGAATTTAAAGCAAATTACAATTCCGTTGCTGGAAGTGTTGATGCAATCCAAGATAGACTTAGAGAGCTTGATCAACAAATTCTTGAAATTGAGGAGAAAGATAAGGCTGTCCGTTCTTATGCTGGAATGCCAGAAGTCGATGTAGATATTAGAAAACTTGGTGTTGGTGGTGTAGATCATAGGGACTCAAAAATATTGAATAATTTAGCGCCAGCTGTTAGTAGAGAAATATCTGATTTACAAATTGATATAGAAAGATTATCCAGACAAGTGAATTTTGAATTAGCTAGCTATGAAACTATTTATGAAAAAGTAAAAACTGATATTGATCGAATAAGGCATATCCCTTCAATTAGGCCAGTTAGTGGCGGTTACTTAAATTCTAGTTTTGGATATAGACAAGATCCAATTGATGCTGTACGTAGATTCCATCAAGGTCAAGATTTTTCTGTTCCTACAGGTACCCCAATCTTTGCTCCTGCAGACGGAGTTGTTAAAAGAGCATATTACATAGGCGGTTTTGGGAATCATATAAAGCTAGATCATTCTTCTGGATACTCTACTACATTTGCTCATTTATCAAAAATATTTGTTCGCCATGGTCAAAAAATAAAAAGAGGTGATATAATTGGAGAAACTGGCAATACTGGCAGGTCTACAGCGCCTCATCTTCATTATGAAGTCCATTACAGGGGTACTCCAAAAAATCCTGCAGATTTCTTTTTTACCCAGGCAAGTAATTAGAAATCTATTTCTAATTTTCACCCTTTGAATAAAAAATATCACATTCAAACATACGGTTGTCAGATGAATGTATCTGATACAGAGCTTGTAGAGACGCTTTTGAAAAAGCAGGGCCATCAAAAAGTTATTACCCCTGATGAAGCGGATATACTTTTTGTAAATACTTGCTCAATTAGAGAACATGCAGAAGATAAAGTCCACTCGTTATTAGGAAGGTATAATTTATTAAAGCGTAAAAACCCATCTATGATTATAGGTGTATTAGGTTGTATGGCTCAAAGTTTAAAGCATGACATACTTGAAAATAAATCTTATGTAGATATTGTATTGGGTCCAGATTCCTACAGAAGGTTACCTGAAATTTTAGAAAGGCATCAAGCTGATGAAAAAAGTGCTGTGGATACTAAATTATCTAAGTATGAAGTTTATGATGACTTATTTCCAAATCGTAAGGATGGAGTCAATGCTTGGGTAACGATTATGAGAGGATGTGATAAATTTTGTACTTTTTGTATTGTCCCATTTACAAGAGGACGAGAAAGAAGCAGAAGCGTCAGCGGTATTACAAAGGAGGCAAGTAAAGCAGTTGACCAGGGTTTTAGTGAAATCACGCTTCTTGGACAGAACGTTAATTCTTATGATTTTGAGGGTATAAAATTTCCAGAACTTCTTAGTGCTGTTGCACAAGTCCCCGGTGTGCGAAGAATAAGGTATACATCTCCTCATCCTCAAGATGTAAATGAAGAATTATTAGAAGTAATGCGAAAATATGAGAATATTTGTAACTATATCCATTTACCTCTTCAAGCTGGTTCGAATAGAATATTAAAAAGGATGAATAGGACTTACACTAAAGAGCATTTTATCCAACTAGCCTTAAAAATAAGAGATTATTTACCTGGCGCAGGAATCAGCACGGATATTATTGTAGGATTTCCGGGTGAATCCGATGATGATTTTGAGGATACAATTGATGTAATGAATCAGGTTAATTTTGATTCTGCCTATACTTTTAAATATTCACCTAGGAAAGGTACTAAGGCTACAGAGTATGATGATCAAATAGAGGAGAGTGTAAAACAAAATAGATTAAGCCGAGTCATTGATTTACAAAAATCACACACTTTATTAAAAAATGAAGCATATGTAGGAAACATTGAAAAAGTTTTAATTGAAAAGCAAAGTAAAAGAAATAAAAGTAATTGGACTGGAAGAACAGATTCGAATAAGTGGGTAGTTTTTGATAAGTCAGGGTATGATATAAATGATATTGTTCCTGTTTTGATTACCGAGTCTAGGGGTATAACTTTACATGGGAAAATATCAAAAAAAATAAGGGCGGCTTAATGCATTTAATCAAAATTTTTTTATTGATAGCTTTTAATTTAATTATTATAGTTTTTATGACTCAAAATTCAAATGAAAAAGTAGATATCTTCTTTTTTAATTATAGTTTAACTGATTCATATCTTAATGTTGTGCTATTATTTAATTTATTGTTTGGAGTTGCAGCAGGGTTTTTAGCTTCAGTTTTCATTATCATAGGCAATAAATCTCAAATTAAAAGTCTGCAAAATAAAAATAGAATTTTAACAGATGAACTAAATGATTTAAGGAATGTTGCTATTGATGAAGGTATTTATGATACTGTTGAGGATGAGGACTATTAGTATTGGAACTATTTTATATTCCTTTTTTAATCATAACCGCCATTGGTAGTTTATGGTTATTTTATTTTAAGCCCTCAAGAAAAAAAGAAACTGATATTACCTATATAGATGCTTTGAATGCTATGCTTCTTGCAGATAAACGAAAAGCGATAGCGTTACTTAGTAACATAGTAAAGAAAGATTCTGAACATATCAATGCCTATCTTCAATTGGGAAATTTACTTAGGGAAGATGATCCGGATAGAGCTATAAAAATTCACCAAATGCTAACTGTTAGGCAAAACCTACCTGAAGAAACAAGAATTGAAATATTAAAATCACTTTCTCTGGACTATGATAGAGTTGGAGATCTTGTAAAAGCTAAAATTGAAGCTGAAAAAGTATTGAATATTGATAAGTCAAATCTTTGGGCATCTTCATTTTTACTAATGATTGCTGAAAAAACTGAAGACTGGGATTATGCTGAAAAAAAAGCTAAACAATTACAAAAATTAAAAGGGTTTAATGGCAACATTGATTTATCTGTATATACTTTACAAAAAGGTGTTAAATATTTAAAAAATAACAATACTGAAGAAGCTGAGAATTTTTTCAGAAAAGCAATAAATGATTCTCCTAATTACGGACTTCCTTATAAATATCTAGGGGATATTAATAATAACAACCGAGATTTAGTAAAAGCAGTTGAAAATTGGGAGAAATACATGGAATTATCTCCAAGCGAGAGCCATACGGTATTTGATAGTATTGAGACTGCACTTTTTGATCTGGGGAGATATAGTGAAGTCGAGAAGTTCTACAGAAAAGTTCTTAATGAAAATCCATCTGATATAAATGCGGGATTAAGGTTAGCTAATGTTTTGAATGAAAAAGGTGAAAATAAATCAGCAATCGCTTTAATTGACCAATTTATTGATCAAAAAGAAGGGTCAATTTCTGTCATGTTAATGAAATTAAAATTATCTCTATCTACTCAAACTCCTGCAGAGCTAAGTTTCTATTTAGACGAAATCTTAACTAAAGTTAAAGATGAACAGTACTAGAAAATATTTTTTGATCATTATTTTTTCGTTTTTGTATTCTCAAAATATAAATCTTTATTTATCTCTTATTGAGGAAGGTAATTTAAAAGGTGTTAAAGAAAACTTACCTGAGTTAGAATCGAAATATCCAAAAAATCCAGGAGTCAGATATTTGAAGGCTTTGCTTACCGAAGATGGGGACTCAGCAATAAAGCAGTATAAAAATATTTTAAAAAGCTATCCTGAGTCTCAATATGCTCCTTTATCAGCGATGAAAATAGGTGAATATTTTTATGCTAGAGGCTTATATACTCAATCAGCAAATTTATTAAAAAATATTCCCGCAAATTATCCAAGATTCAAAGATATGCAAAGATTGACTGATCTAATGATAAATAGTTTTAATGCTATTGGTGAATCAGATTCAGCTAAATATTATGGATTAATAATTAAGAGCATGTTTCCAGCTATTGATGCAAGTGTTGAATCAAAAAGTAATAAATTATCTCAAGTATTTGATTTTAAAAACAAATCAAAAAATTTAGGTCCTTATGTAGTACAAGTAGGGGCGTTTAGTAGTAAAGACAATGCTAAAAGGTTAAAGTTGCAAGTTAGTCAATTAGGCCATGATGTTTCAATTAATAATGTAGATTCTAATGGCAAAAGGTTTTTTGCAGTTAGGGTTAACCGTTATAAAACAAAAAGAAAAGCAGAAGAAGTGGGGAAAGATATTAAGTCTAAATTAGGAGTCAGTTATAGAGTCCTTTATAGGCCATCTTGATTACTCATTTTATATTTAAAAATATTTTTAAATTTTAAGTAAATCTTTTGAAAAGTAAAACGAATCAAAAAATTTTAGTATCTGGCTTCGCAGGTTTTATAGGTATGCACTTATGCACCTCTCTTCTAAAAGACGGTTTCGAGATTTATGGAGTTGATAATATTAATTCGTATTATGATAAGAATTTAAAACTAGAAAGAATAAAAATATTAAATGCTTTTAATAATTTTTCATATTCTGTTTTAGACTTAACTGATTTAAATGCATTAAAGTCTATTTTTGAAAAAAATAATTTCAATAAGGTTGTCAACTTAGCTGCCCAAGCGGGAGTTCAGTACAGCTTAGTAAATCCGCATGAATATATAGCCTCAAATATTTCTGGCTTTATGAATGTATTAGAATGTTGTAGAGAATTTGATATTAAGGGTTTAATTTATGCTTCAAGCTCTTCAGTTTATGGTGGAAATAAAAAAGTTCCTTTTTCAGAAACTGATAATGTTGATAATCCAATTTCAATTTATGCAGCTTCAAAGAAATCAAATGAATTAATGGCAAATGTTTATCATCAATTGTATGATTTAAATTCTACAGGCCTAAGATTTTTTACTGTCTATGGACCATGGGGTAGACCTGATATGGCTTATTTCAATTTCACCAAAAAGATATTAGATAACGAAACTATCGAAGTATATGACTTTGGTAATGTTGAAAGAGATTTTACATATATAGATGACATTGTAATCGGTATTAAATCTGCAATAAATAAAAATTATCCTAATGAAATATTTAACTTAGGTAATAACAAGAAAGAAAAAGTGCTTTTCCTCATTAAGTGTTTAGAAAAAAAACTTGGGAAAAAAGCAAAAATAGAATTGAAGCCAATTAAAGCTGGTGATGTTAAAAGCACAAATGCAGATATTACTAAATCAAAAAATATGCTTGACTTTAATCCAAAAGTGAATCTAAGTGAAGGTTTAAGTAGATTTATTGATTGGTATGTGGATTTTTATAAAATTTAAATGTGGTTATATTATTCATAGTTAAGATAATATTTTGAGTATTAAAAAAAAAATATGTGTTATCGGTGCCGGGAAGTGGGGACTAAATCATGTTAGAACATTATATAAATTAAATGCCTTAGGTGCCGTTATTGATCGTGATGGAGAAGCATTGCACTTTGTTTCTGAAAATTATGAGAATTGTAATACTTATAAAAGGCTATCTAATGATATCATTAAAGATTATGATGGATTTATTATTGCTACAGACCCATCTTCTCATTTTGAATTAGCAAAACCAATTATTTTATGTGGTAAGCCCTTACTTATTGAAAAACCACTCACTTTAGATTATGATTCTTCTAAGGCTTTGTGTGATATGGCATCAGAAAATAAAGTAAATTTAATGGTTGGACATTTACTACTTTTTCACCCAGCATTTATTAAGATGAAAAATCTAGTTAATCAGGGTAAACTTGGAGAAATACAATACATTTATAGTAATAGACTTAACATGGGTAAATTTAGAAGTAATGAAAATGTATTTTGGAGTTTTGCACCTCATGATATTTCATTATTTAATTATTTTTTTAATGAGAAACCAATCGCTATTAATTCTACAGGTATTGACATTCTTCAAAAAGGTATACATGATTCATCAATAACTACTTTTAAATATAAAGGTAAAAAAATGGGACATATTTTTGTTAGTTGGCTTCATCCATTTAAGGAGCATAGATTTATAATAATTGGATCAAAAGGTATGCTGCACTTTGAAAATTCAGGTAAGGGTAAACCTTTATTATTTTATGATCATAAAGCTGAATTTAATGGATTAATTCCTAACCTGAAAAGTGGTGAAATAACTGAAATCAGCTATGGAAATGAAAAACCACTTACAAGCGAATTAAAGTATTTTATATCTAAACTTGATGAAGGTTCTATTGAAATTTGCTCTGGAAATGATGGGCTCAAGGTTATAGAAATTTTGGAACAAGCATCAAAGAACATAGTGTTGTGATTAATTGAATTATGAATGAAAAAGAACAAACAAGTTATTATGTCCATGAGTCTAGTTTCATTGATGAAAATGTAAAAATTGGAAAAGGTACTTTTATATGGCACTTTTCTCATCTGCAGTCAGGTTCAAAAATTGGCTCCAATTGTACTATTGGTCAAAATGTGAATATTGGTAATAACGTTAAAATTGGTAATAATGTTAAAATTCAAAATAATGTATCAGTTTATGAGGGTGTTGAGCTAGAAGATTATGTGTTTTGTGGTCCATCAATGGTTTTCACAAATATCACTCATCCAAGGAGTGAGTTTCCTCAAAGAGGTTCAGAACATTATTTAAAAACAATCGTAAAAAGATCTGCTTCACTTGGAGCTAATGCTACAATAGTATGTGGTAATACAATTGGTAAATACTCTTTAATAGGTGCAGGTACAGTGGTGACAAAAAGTGTTCCTGATTTTGCAATAGTAATTGGAAATCCTAGTCGAATTATTGGCTGGATTGATAAAAAAGGTTCTGAACTAACATTTAATGATAAAGGAATAAGTAATTGCGGCGGATATATTAAAGACGAAGAAAAAGTTTCTGAACTGTGATTTTTAGGAATATTAATTTTTAAATGGGAATGATTGAATAGCTGGTGCTTTCCACGGTCTTCAAAACCGCTGTCTCAAATTATATTTGAGAGCTGGGTTCGATTCCCAGGCGTTCCCGCAGAGTTATAAAAATATTACAAGATAAATATCTTGTTATTAATTCTTATTATTTTTTATATAGTGATATTAATTTAGAATATTACTAAGTAAATATAAACAATTCAAATAAACAACTTTTTATAAATAATTTTATAATTTGTTTATAAAGTATTTGTAATATCTATTATATTTGATGGTATAATAATTTTTGTTTTTAAATTAATTAAAGGTCTTTTGCCGAGGTAGGTAGATGTTTAGTAATATAAAAAATATTTTTGTCAGTATCTTTATATTTTGTTTATGTTCAATTTTAAATGGGCAAATAGATATAAATGATAAAAGGCTGAAGGACGCTGCAAGAAAACTTGGTGTCTCTTCTTCTCAGATAAAGAAAATGATTCCAAATAGTGGTTTAGAAGGTGTAATTGATAATAATTCTCCAACAAAGAGAACTTTTAAAAACCAAACTGATGAGGGCTCTGTAAAAGACATCAAAGAATCATTTAAAGCTGATAAAAGTAATGATATTAGTTCTAGTAATAATAAAGTACTTTTAAAATCTGGTTCAAATGATTCCCTCTACACTAATATTGACATAATCCAAGAAATTGAAGATGTTAAAGATAAATACTTTGGTTATAACGTTTTTAAAGGAAATCCAGAGCTTTTTCAAAAATCTTTCGATATTTCTGCCGATGGTAACTACCTTATTGGCCCTGGCGACGAAATAATAATTATGCTTTGGGGTGATACTGAATTAAATAGTAATTATTTTGTTTCTAAAGATGGTTACATGTTTATAGAAAATGTAGGACAAGTTTTTGTAAACGGTTTATCATTAAATCAGTTGGAGTCTAAGCTTTTTAAATTATTGAAGAAGTCATATTCCAGTTTAGACCCTTCTTCTGGCAGTGCTACAACCTTTTTTGATGTTAGTTTAGGTGCAGCAGTTTTACGTCCTGTTAGAATTTTTATCTTAGGTGAACTTGATCAGCCCGGTGCATATAGCGTAAAAAGTACTACCTCTTTATTCAACTCACTCTATTATTGTAATGGTCCTAATCTTAATGGTTCGCTTAGGACCATTAAGCTATTACAAGGTGGAAAAGAGGTGGCTGAAATTGATTTTTATGACTATTTATTGTCTGGCAAAAAAACAAACGATATAAAACTGCAAAGAGATGATGTTGTTTTCATTCCTCCTAGAGGTAAGACTATTGAAATTGTTGGAGAAATTGGAAGACCTGCAATTTATGAGTTAAAAGATGTTGAATCGCTTTATGATCTGATTAATATTGGAGGCGGACTGAAAATATCTACTTTCATGCAGAGAGCTCAAATCAAAAGGATAATTCCTCCCAATGATAGAGCTTTTACTGGAATTGATAGAACGTTAATTGATGTTAATTTATTTGATGTGATGTCAAAAAAAATCAATGTTGAAATGGTTGATGGTGACAAAATCACATTTTATTCAATTACAGATGAAATTAAAAACACAGTAAATGTAATAGGTGCAGTAAAAAGACCAGGAGTTTATGAGATAGATAAAGGTTTGAATATTACAAAATTAATCAAAAAAGCAAATGGGCTAGTTGGTGATGCTTATCTCGATAGAGCCGATATCATTAGGACTAATCGAGATTTTTCAAAGACTCAAATTACAATTAATCTACAAAAAGCTCTTAATGGTGATCTAAACCACAATATTTTTTTGAAATCAAAAGATGTAGTTACCTTTTACAAATCTTCTGATTTGTTCTCAAAAGGATTTGTGACTATTAGCGGATATGTCCTTAATCCAGGCACTACTAACTTAAGAGAGAATTTAAATGTAGAGGATTTAGTTTTTTTTGGTGGAGGATTTAAAAATGAAAAAAGGTTAGAAGAAATATACCTTGAAAGAGCTGATTTAATTCGCGTAATAAATAAAGAAAAGAAAAAAATAATTCCATTTAGATTGGATTCAGTGTTAATTGGCAAAGGCATTGCAAAAATGAATCTAATTGATGGGGACGAAATAAAGGTCTATTCTAAATTTCAAATAGAAGGAATTTGGCCAAGGACAGTGAAAATCAAAGGTAAAGTTAAAAATCCTGGAGAATATCCATTGTATGAGAATATGAAAATAAGGGATTTATTGCGTATAAGTGCTGGATTTGAAGATTCAGTGTATGTAAAAAGAGTTTATATGGAGAGAGCTGATCTATATCGAAAAGAC